>JAKJEP010000023.1:6386-17394 GCA_022705365.1 Planctomycetota bacterium
TTATCGCGAAAATACTGCTCCAGTTTCACCTTCTCATCCAGATAATCGCTGCTGATATCCTCTCCCGACGGAGCAATCGGCATCACTTTGCCGTCCATAATCACCTTGACGTCCTCCCGCTTCATCCGCCCGCTGGCGGCACTGACCCCCTCCGCGATCGCCAGCGCCAGCTTCTTGGTTGCCCCCGCACCCGGCTCCATCTGCACCGTCACCATCGCCGAGGAAACCGGCGTGATATTATTCAGCATCCGCTTGCCGCCCGGATTGATGATCACCTTGGCGCTGGCCACCCCCGGCATCATCTCCAATATCTTGCCCAGCTCCACCTGTTTCACCACCAGCCGCTTGTCATCCCGCACCGATTCCGGCGTAAAAATATCCGCATCCTCCAGCAGCGACATAAATCCCACCGACGTATCTTCCGGCAGCGCACCGGCATAAATCAGCATCGCGTAAATCTTCCGCTGCCGGCTCTTGGGAACCAGAATCGTCTCCCCCTTCAGTTCATACTTCTCATTCCAGGTCTCCAGCTTCTGCAGGATGCGATTCTGACTGGCCGCATCCATCGGCTGATCCAGCAGCGCCACCATCTCCCGCTGGGCCGCAAAATCCACCATCATCCACACGGCCACGCACATAAAACCAATCAGCAGCACAATCACCATCTTCTGGCTGAGGGTCAATGCCCCCAACTGGCCCTGTATCTGCTTGATTCTTTGACGAAGGAACTCCATTTCCTATGCCTCTAATTCAGGTTTCGAACCTTACACTCTCATCTGCTTGATTTCATCATACGCATCCATCAGCTTGTTGCGTATCTGCATCAGCGTCTGAAACGCCAGATCCGCCTTCTTCACCGCCGTGAACACTTCCGCCACATTTTCCGTCTTCCCCGTCGCCAGATTGATCCGGGCCGTATCCGCCTCCGTCTGCAAGCGGTTCACTTCATCAATACTTTCCATCAGCACGCTCTTGAAGTCTTTCCCGTCCGCCGTCTTGCCGGGCGCCTGGGTACTCTTGATATCCGTTCCGGTATTCAGCAGCCCGGAGGTATTGATGGATTGAAATTGCTCTACCATGTTTTCTTTACCTGTTTATCTGTACCTGTATCTTGCTTCCATCCGTCCTGTCCGCCCGCCGGCTCCGCCGACGGCTATCCTGTTATCCCAGCAGCCGCAGCGAACTGTTCAGCATGCTCTTGCTCAGTTCCACCGCCGTCACATTGGCCTCATACGCCCGGCTCGCCAGCATCATATTGGTCATCTCCGTCAGATAATCGATCCCCGGCAGGCTCACATACCCATCCGCATCCGCATACGGATGCGAGGGATCGTATTCCTTCCGATAGACCGCTTCCTGCCGTATCGCCGCCACGTGCACCCCCTGCCCACTCCGGTCCCGCGCGCCGCTGCCCGTCTGAAATTCCACGCTCCGCCGCTGATAGGGCGTACCATCCGGATTGAACGAATCGATATTCGCCATATTCATCGCGATCGTATTCATCCGAATCCGCTGCGCCACCAGGCCGGAGGTCGAGATGTCTATTGCTTCCATCATTGCTTCATTTCCTTTTCGGGCCGGCCGTCCGCGGCCGCTTCCGTTCTCTTATCGCAGTCTCTTACAGTCGGCCGCGAATCGCCGTCTCCAAACCGTTATACTGGGCCCGCAGCATCTCCACCGTCACATTGTGACGCAGGGTATTCTTGGCCATCTCACTCATCTGCTTTTCCACAAACCGGTTATTGTCGTCATGGAACAAAATATTATTATCTTCCAGCTCCGCCGCCTCCGCCTGCAAGGTCCCCGAACCATCCCACCGCAAATGTCGGCTCGGCCGCATCTCCAGCGGCCCCGCCCCACCCTTCTGCTCCCTCCGCGCCACCGCCTCCTGCAGCGCCGCATCAAACTCCGCCACCGGCAAATCCTGCATTTTGTATCCCGGCGTATCAAAATTACTGATGTTGTTCACCAGTACCGAATGCCGCTGCTGGGTGAAATTCATCACCTGCTCCAGCACCGGCACCGCTCCGCGATTCAGCAAACTTTCCAGAAACATCTTCTTACCTTACTTTCCATGCCGACGTGTGAATCGTTTTTCCCTTCGTTACACGTTTCCAGCTTGTCATTCCTGATTCCTTCAAATCCTGTCATTTCCTCATTCGCAGAGACTATCTCAACTTTTCCATCTCGCAAAATTCATGCCATCGATTCATCACGTCCGGCTCACCAGCCTTAACCGCTATTCCTTTGCCGGTTGCCAAATACCTTTGGCCAGCCGGCCTTTCTGCTTTTTTAAAAGACACTAAATATAACTCATTTATATATAATCTTTTACATCATTTCCGGCCAGACTGCCCACCTTTCTGCCAGGCCTTTTTCACCGATTTTTTTAAAAAAAATATTCTCCTCATTTTCTGCGCTTCTGAATTTTCCATGTCCGGCTGCTCTTTTCTCCCCGGCAAAACCTGCGCGTTTCAGGCAATTTTTGCCGGTTCCTTTCCTCTTCCTACACCGCCTGCGATAAATTCCATTGTTTCAATTTCATTCCCAGCGTCCGCACTCCGATCCCCAGGGCCTCCGCCGTCTTTTGACGATGCCCGTGAAACTTCTCCAGCGTCTTTTCAATCAGCTCCCGCTCCACATCCACCAGCCGCATACTCCCGCCTATTTTCGATACGTCCCCCTCCGGCTCCTCCTTCCGCGAGCCGATATCCAGCCACCCCTGAATCATCTCCGCACTAATCTTCTCGGAACTGGACAGAATCGACACCCGTTCCATCAGGTTTTCCAACTCCCGAACATTGCCCGGCCAGCGGTATTTCTTCAAAA
This sequence comes from Planctomycetota bacterium, assembly GCA_022705365.1. Classification (GTDB taxonomy): domain Bacteria; phylum Planctomycetota; class Phycisphaerae; order Sedimentisphaerales; family SM23-30; genus JAKJEP01. The sequence continues at coordinate 9,216 of JAKJEP010000023.1, forward strand.
GACCGATCGCCGCCTCGCTCAGCCGGCGCACCGGACGGCCCTCCCGCTCCGCGCTGCGGCGTAGAAAATAATCACACAGCAGTTCCAGATCCTCCGCCGCCCGCTCCGCCAGCGTCGGCACCACGATCGGCACCACATTCAGACGATAATACAGATCCTCCCGGAACTTCCCTTCCCGCACCCAGCTTTCCAGGTCCCGATTCGTCGTCGCCACCACCCGCACATTCACCTGCCGCGTCACGCTGCTGCCCACCCGCTCGAACTCCCGCTCCTGCAGCACCCGCAGCAGCTTGGCCTGCAACTGCAGGTTCATCTCGCTGATTTCATCCAGCAGAAGGGTCCCGCCGTCGGCCAGTTCAAAACGTCCCATCCGCACCTGGTCCGCCCCCGTAAACGCCCCCTTCTCATGCCCGAACAATTCACTCTCCAGCAGCGAACTCGACAACGCCGCACAATTCACGCATAGCAGCGGTTTGTCCGCCCGCGGACTCTGCGCATGTATCTCCCGCGCGATCATCTCCTTGCCGGTTCCCGAATCCCCCCGAATCAGCACCGTGGCGCTGCTCTGCGCCACCAGCTTGATTTTTTCCATCACCTTCTGAATCGCCTGGCTCCTGCCAATCATCGCCCGCCCCCCCCGCCAGTCCCGTTCGCTGGTCCGATACGCCTCGTTCTCCTTGATCAGATGCCGGTGCTCCAGCGCCCGTTCGATCAGTAACAGAATCTCATCCGCATCGAACGGCTTCTGGATATAATCAAACGCCCCCTTCCGCATGGCCGCCGTGGAAATGGTGGCATACGCCGTCATCATCACCACCGGTATCTCGGTCGTGATATTTCGCAGCTCGTCCAGAAAGGTCAGACCATCCATTTGCGGCATCTTCAGATCGCTGACGATCACATCAAACGGCTCCTCCCGGATGCGATTCAGCGCCTCCGCCCCCCGTTCCAGGGCCGCCACCGCATGACCGGCTCGCAAAAGCGTCGCCTGCAGCGAATCCCGCATCATTTCCTTGTCATCCAGGACCAGAATATTTGCCATCCGTAGCTATCTCCTGTTCGTCTCTTCCCCTCTGCCGCCTAGGGAAGCTGAATCGTAAACATCGCTCCGCCATTTTCAGTATTCGTTACCGTAATCAATCCGCCGTGGCAGTCCACCAGCCGGTGCACGATCGCCAGCCCCAGCCCCGTGCCGGTATCCTTGGTCGTAAAAAACGGATCAAAAATCCGCCCCATCAGTTCCGGCGGAATCCCCGAGCCGGTATCCGCCACCGAGATGCGAATCCGATACTCCGGATCCTCCCGGCTTTCCGCCGCCCGGATCCGCACCACCCCGCCCTCCCCGCAGGCTTCCACGGCATTGAGGATCAGATTGGTTAACACCCGCTGCATCATAGGCCCGTCCACACGGACCCGCAGGCGGCTGTCCACGCCGCTTTCGTCCATCGCAATATGCTTGTCGGTAATCCGGGGCCGAATATAATCCAGCACACTGCTCAGCAGCGACCCAAAGGGAATGCACTCCTTTTCGCACGCCTGATCCTGCGTAAAGGTCAGAATATCATTGACAATCAGATCCATATTCTGAATCCCCTTGCTGATTTTCATCGCCCAGCCGTACTGGCTGCTCTGCGGCGCCAGATCCCGCATCAGCAGCGAAGCATACAACTGCATCCCCCCCAGCGGATTGCGGATTTCATGCGCCATCCCCGCCGCCATCTCCCCCAGCGCCGCCAGCCGGCTCTTCCGCTCCAACTGCTCATTCTTGTGCTCCAGTTCCTGCCGCAGCCGCACCACTTCGCTCTGCAACTGCTGGTATGACTGGTACATCCGGTTGGTCGTCTCGTTGTACGCCTTGAAAACCGACTCCAGTTGTTCTATCGCTTCCGACGATATGCCGTTCTGCTTGGTTTCTGATATCATTTCCGTCATCGCTGCCCTCTTCTCCTTCACTCACTGGTCGCATCAAAATACCGGCTGGCCGACGGCGTGCTCGACGCTTGAACATACGCCTGATTCACCCGCTTGCCCGTAACCGCCCCCTGAATCTCTGCCGCTACCTTCTTCTGCTGGGTATGGAGCGTCTGGGTATCCGCGGTATCCCGGGCGATAATCTCGCCCAGAATCGCCTGCACACTGTCGATCAGGCCTTTCGCTTCCTCCCGCTGGGCCGCCGGCAGCGACGCCGACACCTTCTGCCAGTCCGCCCGGATCGGACGCAGCTCCAGGTCGATCAGCGACAGCCGGTCAATCAGCCGCTGCCGGCCCGCCAGAATCTTCAGCAGCATCTCCGGATCGTTCCCGTCCACCAGCGAAGTCTGCTTCTGCGTCAGCTCCTTCAACTGCCGGTACAAAAACTTCTGCTGCGTCAAAAGCTGGATCAGCTTACTGCCTATGTCTTTCGCTTCCGTCACTGTCATGGTTTATACCTTCCTGAAATTACCAGAGTCCCGATTTCGCCGTCCAGTCGAACCACGCTTCCCATTCCCGGCGGCTGTAGCTTACCGGACCGGCCGCAAACGCCTCGTCCGGCATCTTCCGCAACTGCCAGATCGCCCGCTCATTCGATATCCGCGCCTGCTCGATATGCCCCAGATGGATCTGACAATTGATAATCTGGACAAACGCCGCCAGCGCCGTATGGGTCAATTGATACCGCAGCACCGCCTTCTCATACAAACTCGCCGCCTCCTCGTACCGCGCCAGATCATACAGACAGTCCGCCCGGTACATATACCCGTGCCGCAGGTACATCTCATCCACTTCCCCGCGCCTCCCCTCCGGGATCTGGCTGTAAAATTCAATCGAACGGTCGAAATAGTTCTTCGCCTCTTCCAGATTCTGGCGACGCAGTTGGGACGTCTTTTCCCGTTTCAGCATCTCAGCGGGTTCCTGCGACAAATTCCGCAATTGCTCATCCAGCCGCAACCCGCTCTTTCGATACGAATCCCCCGCCAGAAACATCGTCTTGCCCAAACGCTCATCCTGCGGATAACGATCCACCGCCACCGTCAAAATCTGGATCGCCGAGGCATAATCCGCATTGCGATAATACAGTTCCCCCAGCTCGAACATCGCGTTGCGATAATGGACCGACTTCGGAGTCAGGGCACGGTCCTCCAGCACCGATAGCAGCAGGGCCATCGCCTTGTCCTTTTCGGGCGGATCCTGCCCCAGATAACACTTCGCCAGCGGTATCACCGCATCGGAAGCCGCAATCGATAAGGGATGCCGCTCCCGCAGCAGTGTATAATAGCCGATCGCCTCCGGATACCTCCCGATCGACTGCAGAGCCTGGGCCAGATGGAATACCCCGCGCGGCCAACTCGGCTGCCCTTCCCGCTCCGTGACAAACCGTTTCCAGCTCGCAATCGACTGGTCCGTATTCCCCGCCTTGTCGTAACAGATCGCCGCATATTCCAGGGCCTCGCCGTACAGCCGGTCATTCCCCACCGACAGGACGGACACCTGCAAAAAGTTTTCAGCCGCCTGTTCAAAATGCACGCCGGCCTGCTGGGCCTGCTGCTCAAACCAGACCGGCTCCTGGTCCGACGGCTCCTCCTTCGCCACCGCCGCCTTCTCTTCCGCCAGTTGCTCCATCAACTGCATACCCGTATAATAATGCCGCTGCGCCAGCCGATACGCCAGATCCAGATCCTCCGCCGGCGCCAGTTGCCGCTCCACTTCCAGAAACCGCAGCGCCAGCGTATTTTCCTTTTCCATCCCCAGCTTGTGGGCCAGTATCGCCAGGCTTTTCTGTATCTGAGCACTCTCCACCGCCTGATTCAGCGGATTTTTCTCCAGCCAATCCGCCGCTTCCTGATACCGCTCGATCGATTCGTCATACCGCTGCTGCAGCGCAGCGCATTCCGCCAGCCCCAGCACCGCCCCCACATACCAGTCCTTCCCCATCTGCGTATCCAGCACCAAACGATAAAAATACCACGCATCCTGATCCCGGTACTGCTCATAGCTGATTTTGCCCAACTCCAGGGCCACCTGGGCAAAAATATCGCCCCGGCTGGTCATCCGCCCCAATAATTCCCGCAGGATCAGATCCGCCTGATCGTTCTGCCCGGCATGGCGCAGGGCACTGCCCCGCAAAAACTCCAGCTCCTCGCTATATGGCGTATTCTGGCAGGTTTCCGCTACCGAATTCAGCAATTCCAGAGCCTGTTCCTCCTGGCCCTGCCGGATCAGCAGGTTCGCCTTCCGGGCGTACGCCCAGGCCTTGTCTTCCAAACCGGTCTGGTCATGCCCCAAAATCACCTCCAGATGTTCCAGACTGGTGGGAATATAATTCTCCGGTCGGCTGGCCAGATAAATCCCAACCAGATCCTTATGCATCTGCAGCGAATATCCCTCCGCTTGCCGGATGGCCCGCTGATAACACAGTATGGCCTTGTCCGGCTGGTTTAAACACCAGTAGGCCTGACCCAGATCATAATAAATCTCCGCACTTTCCGGCCCGTTGGGATCCGGACACCCGCGCGATAAAGATTGGTTGTAATCTTCAACAATTCGCTCATAATTCACCGCCGCCGTCCGATTAAGATACTCATCCAGACCGAAGGCATGACGCTGCTTCAGCTCCTTGACCCGCGTCCGGGCCGCCAGAAAATGGACCTGCCCTAACTGCTCGTCATCCTCCGCCTCCTGACGCAAAATCTCCGCCTGACTATAAAACTCGCTGTAACGACCCTGATCCGACAAAACCGACAACCCCTCGTACTTCTGCGCAAAACCATCCACTGCCTCCTCCGGTCGCAGTTGCATAAGCAATATCACAAATGCGGCCATGGCGAGTATAAACAATGGGATCTGCCATTGTCGGGCCATTGCCTGGCGAAGGGTCATCCTTGAACGCGGCGATTCATCCATAAATAGACGGCCTTATACCACTTAACTGGCTGTGGGTCCTATCCTATTCCTAAATTATTATTTTTTAATTACTTACTGTATCGATGGGCATACTAAATCCTTGTCCGTTCCCTTCGATTGGTCCTGCGTTTGCTCCTGATCCAGCCGTACTCGGATCTCCCGTAAGGTTTGCAGTTGCTTCATATCTTCGATACGCGCCAGCCGCTCAAAAACCGTCTCGTTATACAGCCGGTGACCGCCCTCCGTCCACTGCTCTTCACTGATCAAACCCATCACCGTGTAATTATGCACCGTCTGACGCGATAAACCGCTGTATCGGGCTACTTCGCCTATTCGATACTGCTTCAGCGGCGGGCTTATTTTCAACTTTTGCGAAATACCATTCATCCCGTTGAGTACTCCAGAAAGTTTTACATCAGAACGACCGATAAGTCTTTTTTACGTTATGTAAAATATACAATAATTTAATTTTTGTCAAAATTTTTTCTCGGAATATTAAAAATTTTTTCCCACACTCCCCGCTTTCTTACGCCGATAAACTACGTGCAGGACTAAATTTATATTTTCTGGGCCTGCCTAAACAACACTATATATATAGGCTCTGCCTCGCATAAGCCCAATATGTTGAATAAAAAGATTTTCTATATCGGTAATTTCGGCAAGTTTAGCCGTGCCTTGGAAGAGGCGGCAAAAAACATAAATATTTTCTATAAAAATCTTTCTCCCGCCTCATTTTCAGAAATCCCTGACGACAAGAATACCCTCTGCCTCCTCGACGCCAGCCTCCTCCTAAACCTGAATAAACCCGATTTGAGCCGGCCATTTCCGAAAAATCTCTCACTGGTCCTGGTTGTCTCTTCCTACGGGCATATCCCCGAAAATATCCCCGAAAATACCGCTGATATTTTTATTAAATCCTTTAATAGCAAAATATTAGAAGTAAAACTGCAACTCCTTCTTTCCCGCTTCGCTCTGATCCATAAAAACCCGGACAATACCGAATTACATGAGCTGTCGAAGAAAAATTGCAGCTTGACCCGACAGATCGCCCATCTGCAGGAACAGTTAAGCCAGGTGGACTCCGATTTGCAGGTTCAGGAAGAAGTGCTGGGAAAAATCAATCAAATCACCCAGCTATCCCGGCAGATTAACTGCCTGGACCTCAACCGCATCGCCGGTGTCTGCGTCGAGCAAATCCCCCAATTGATTTCCGCCCGCTTCGCCTCCATCTATACCTATTCGCCGGAAAACCAGACCCTCCACCTCCTCCGCCATAACCACCCCTTCACCATCGACAAGGCCATTTCCCTCCGGGACAAGCCCAATTCCCCCATGGCCCTGGCCATCCAGAAAAAGGAATTGCTCCTCATTAAAGACATCCCCTCTCTCAACGGCAATTTGGAAAAAAACCTGGCCCTGACCTTTGCCCGCAATTATGCCTCCAAAAGCTGCATCATTGCCCCCCTCCTCAGCGGCGACAACATCCTGGGGATCCTCAACCTGGCCGATAAAATCTCCGAACCCCATTTTACCGCCAATATCGACCTGCCGCCCATCCAACTCCTCTGTGAAATCATCGGCTCCGCCATGTCCAATATCCGCCTCTACGAGGAAGTCCGCCTCCAGGCCCGCACCGACAGCATGACCGGCCTTTTCAATCATCATTCCTTCTATAACGAACTCGACAAGGAAATCCTCCGCGCCAAACGATACGGCTCCAGCCTTTCCCTCATTATGATCGATCTGGACAACTTCAAAGCCATCAACGACAATAACGGCCACCGCTGCGGTGATGCCGTCCTGATTCATGTCGCTCAAACCATCACCCACTGCATCCGCGAAACCGATATCGCCGCCCGCTACGGCGGTGATGAATTCGCCATCATCCTGCCCAGCACCAGCCTCTCCGACGCCATGAACGTCGCCCAGCGGATGGTGGATATGGTCTCCGAAAAGCCCGTCGAAGTCGAAAATACCCAAATCCGTATCTCCATCAGCCTCGGCGTCGCACAATACGCCGATGACTATACCATCGAAGATTTCATGAACACCACCGACGCCGCCCTCTTCAAAGCCAAAACCAAAGGCAAAAATCGCATTCACGTGGTGGAAAATACCCTGGTCTAAATCTGCCTTTCGCGGTATTATAGCCGCCGGAACAGGGCGATTGCCCTCCTGGCATGGAAGTTTGATGGAATGTCCAGCGATTTCGAAGAATTTCAGAACAGCATCGCCGCCGTCCGGATGGCCCGCAATCAGGCGGAAACTCTGCGCGACCAGCTCGCCGCCGAATACCAGCGGCTCCAGGAAGAAACCATCCAGATGACCCAGCCGCAGCGCGATGATCCCCAGCGGCTGGAAGGCATGAACGCCATGCGCAAAGCCCTCAAGGCCGCCAACCAGGCCATCGCCAGCATCGACCAGGCCCTCCGCGACATGGAACGCGTCTGCGACGAACCGGAAAATTGATTCCTGTTTCCCTTACCGCTTCTGCATCCAGATAAAATCAATACCGATATGCTTATCGAGTGCCGCACTCTTATTATGAAACTTCAAAACATGCCTGCCCTTCTCCACCTCAAAATCCCCCGACGAAAAATTCCGCGACAGCACCCGGTGCGGCACAAATAAATCGATTCCCCCCTTCTCGTCCATAAAACCAACCGCCTTATTATCCAGCGTAATCGCCGCCTTGCCCGACTGCTCCGACAACTCCATAACTGCACAAACCCGGTACTTCCCCGCCTCCGGAAATTCCAGCGCCAACGCCAGCGTCCCATCCGCCGCCTGCGGCTGCCACCGCAAAATCCGGTCCCCCGCCCACAGCCGGTCCGCCGCAAAACTCACCGACTCCGTCTTCTCCGCCAGCACCTCCTCCGCCTGGAAAAACACCCCGCCTTCGCTCCCACCCCTCCCCAGCGGCATCCAGTTCGCCGGCAGCGCCAGCGCCCGCACATCCTCCCCCGTAATCGGCAGATGGTCATCCCTCAGCCCCGGCCGCCCGTACAGGTAACTCATCCGCGCATACGAAAATCCCGTCACATTCGGCATATGGCAGGCCAGCTCCATATAAAAGGCAATATGCGACTCAAACAGCAGCGAATCCAGAATATGCCACCGGTTATTCACCACAAATCCCCGATTGGCCGGCCCGTCGTTCCGCGGCTGGGCATAATACGGGTGAATCAGGATATCCGGCAGCGACCACGCATAGTTATAATAATCCTCGCTGCCGGTCCCGAACGTCGAGGGAAACGCATCATCATCAATATAAATCTTCTCGTCCCCCTCCCCCCAC
>JAKJEP010000240.1 GCA_022705365.1 Planctomycetota bacterium
AACGCCACCGCATCGGGGGCGAATCAACTGCACGATTACAACAGCAATGTGGTCCAGTCGGAAGAACGCAAACAAGCCCAGCAGAAACACCTGAAGTATCTGTTCCACGTTGAAAATCCCGTCGTTCCGATTGCCTTGTGGTATCCGAATGTTTCGATGACGCTGGAATGGGGTGATTTTCTGGAAAGGGCCATGCGTTGGCGGGATTATACGGATTTTGATTTTGTGGATGAAACGATGCTGCGAAACGGGGCGCTGGCCCAGCATCAAATTCTGCTGATTGTTCAGGGACCCGTAATGGAAACAAAGGACGCAGAAAAAATCGCAGAATGGCTGAGTGCCGGCGGGAAGGATCGGCGGAACCGGAGCAGATTCTGTTCGGCGGGGAAACCGGCGGCAGAACGCTGGGCAAAGGGCGGATCACGCGGGTTTCCGGCTGGGGCGCACTGGCCGGGGCCGTCAGGGAGATTCTAAAAGAACGAAAATTGCCGGTTTATGATCTCCAGCCGGACAATATTTTCGGTACGCAGATTGCCGAAGACCGGTTTCTGTTTTTAAATCGGAATGCCGATGAAATATCGATGGAGATTTTCCTGAATGACAGGCAGCAAATTCTAAGATTGCCCGGCATGACGATCAGCGATTCGAAGGTGATATTCCCCTAAGTGAGGCTGGCAAAAGACAATTAATGAATGCCCAGAGCCTGGATTTGCTCCATGAAATTTTTGTATAGTTGTACCGTTATAAGATAAAAAATTATACTCAGGACGATCACCACTGCTGATGCAATGGTTTTGGTAGTTATTGGGTACCTGGGATGGAACCAGACCAGCGGCAGGGCCAGCGGACCGATGCAAAGCAGGTCAATTACCACAACAGGGGTGGCAAAATACCATTTACCTTTGGGTGCGGTAACGGGTTTGTTGAGAAATTCACCGCAATAGCGGCACTTGATCGCCTGATCCTGAATTTCTTCGGCACAAAAAGGACACTTTTTCATGTAGCGGTTCTGCAATGAAAATAATAAAAATCCAAATATATGTGATTTATCGTCTTCTATTTTAAATCTCTTGCTAAAATCTTTGCTGACGGTATATTACAGGGGAATGATTCAATTCTAACGGGTTTTGAAGCATTTGGCTGTGCAACGGAGCTTATGTTATGGGGCTGGTACCGCGACAGCAGGAATAATGATAAGACATTATACAATAAAGGTTTAAATAAATGAAATTTACCGAATTACCGTTAAAGCCCGAGATTCTCAGGGCGTTAAAAGATCTGGGCTACCAGGATATGACACCGATTCAGGAACAGACCTTCCAGCATATTACGGAGGGGCGGGATATTATTGCGATGGCGGAAACCGGCTCCGGCAAGACCGCCGCCTGCGGAGTACCCATGATTCAGCGGATTGATCCGTCGCTCAAGGCGGTGCAGGGGCTGATTATGGTGCCGACCCGCGAGCTGGCGCTGCAGTATGTCAGTGCGATTACCAGCATGGCCAAATATACCCCGATTGCCCCCTTTGCGGTGTATGGCGGCTTTGCCATGGACATCCAGAACATGAAGCTGGAGCACGGCGTGCATATCCTGGTGGCCACGCCGGGCCGGCTGATTGACCTGCTCTATAACAGCCCGCTGCGTCTGAATGAGGTGTGCATGTTAGTCCTGGATGAGGCGGATGAGATGCTGAACATGGGATTCATCAGCGATGTCGAATTTATTATTTCGTGCCTGATTCACGAACATCAAACGCTGCTGTTTTCGGCGACGATGCCCAAGCCGATCAAAGAACTGGCCCGGAAATATCTGAAAGACCCGGCCATTATCGAGCTGAATGTCGATCAGGTGGCCCCGCAAAGCCTGAAGCACCATTTTATGCCGGTCCCGCTGCATAACCGGTTCCAGGTTTTGTGTGAGTATCTGACCCAGGCCCGGCCGAGGCAGGCGATTCTGTTTTGCAATTCGCGGATAGGCTGCGAAAAGCTGCACCAGAAGATGAAAACGAAATACCAGGACAAAGTGGAGATGATCCACGGCGGTCTGGAGCAGTCGCGGCGGACGAGTTTGTTCAATAATTTCCGGAATCAGAAAATTAAATACATGATCGCCACCAACATCGCCAGCCGGGGACTGGACTTCACCCATGTCAGCCACGTGATCAACTATGACTTTCCCAAGGGCCAGGAGGCCTATACGCACCGGACGGGCCGGACGGCCCGCATGGGCCGGGAAGGGATTGCCATGACCTTCTACAGCCGGGAAAACCTGACCGATCTGGCCACGATTATCCGGCGTCAAAATATCCAGCCGGTCTGGGAAGGGGAGAAGCCTGATCTCGGCCATGTTAAATCCAAACGAATACGAACAAAAAAGTTCTTTCACAAACGTACTGCCAAGGGCCGTTGAACCAACGTGGGGATTTGGCAAAAGCCATTTTTAGCCAGGGGGGTGATTCAGGTAAGGTTTTTAAGCCGCAGGGGAAATATTTCTTTCCTTATTTGACGAAACTTGTTATTCTACTGTGCTTTAGGTTTGGTTAGGCTAAGGTAGCTTACATAGGATATTTCAGGATGATGATACGTAACTTATTGAAAATATTGGCATTAGTGACGATCGGATTTTTTCCCGGTGTGCCTGCCTCAGCGGTGCAGGTGAACTATGTGCAGCATAATGCGGAGAACCAGTTCGTCCAGGGGGAGCCGAATCAGGTAGTGATCAGCAGTCGGGGAGAGATTTCGCTGGCGTACCAGTGGACGACCCTTTATTCGGGCAATAAGGATTTGTGGTCGGTGAATGATCTGGCGGCGGACGGGCAGGGAAATCTGTATGTGGCGACCAGCGGCAAGGGGGGGATCTACCGGATAGCTCCGGGTCAGCCGGCGGAATTGATGTACGGGCCGGCGGAGGGGGAACAGGTGCATGTATTCAGTCTGGGGCTGGACGCGGAAGGAAAATTGCTGGCGGGGACGGGGGGGAAGGCGGGGCAGTTGTTGCGGATTGACAGTAACAAAAATGTGGAGGTGTTGTTTGCGGAGGAGGAGATCAAATATGTCTGGAGTATCGTGGCGGGGCCGGATGGCCGGATTTTCCTGGGAACCGGCCCAACCGGCAAGGTGATGATGCTGGAGCCGGCGGGGGCCAGGGAAGTGCTGTATCAGGCCAAGGAAAAGAATATCCTGGTTTTGGCACTGCATGAGGGGATTCTATACGCCGGCGGAGATGAAAACGGACTGGTGTATCGAATTGAGCCGGCAAGCAAAAAAGTTACGATTGCGTATGATACCCAGCACGGGGAGATCAGCGGGCTGGTGTTTGATGAGCAGTCGAATTTGTTTATTTCGACGGCGGATGCGGGGGCGGCGCGGCCGGGAATGCAACTGATACTTTCCAACGGGGAGAAGGGCAAGACGGAGGCGGCGGTAGATAAGAAGAACGGCAAGCCGGAGGGCGGGACCACCAGCGTGACGCCGGCCGGCGGGGCGGCAGCGGTGGAAGGGGTGAAGAACGAGACTGCCGTAGCGGCAGCAGGCGGTCAGCCGGTTCCGGTGGAGCCGAAGAAGCAGGAGGCGGCCGCAGGGGCAGCCCCGACGGCGGGGGAACCAGCACCGGGCCAGCCGGCACAGGGCACAGAAGGAGCGGCCCCGGCGCCCAAACCGGCCTCGGTGCGTCCGGCAGCTACGGCCAACGATGTGTATCGGATGTCCAGGGAGGGGTATGTGGTGAATTTGTTCAGCCGGCCGATTATTCTGTTTGATATGGGGTATGAGGCGGCGAACCGGCAGTTGATACTGGGGACCGGCAATGACGGGCAGTTGCTCCGGCTGGATGTTGAGACCAGGGAGGCGGCGGTGCTGTATAAAGCCAAACCGGCCCCGCAGATTTCCGCGGTGCTGGTACGGGAGGGGGCGGTTTATATGGGGACGGCAAATCCGGCTTCGGTGATCCGGATGGACAAGGCCTTTGCGGTCCAGGGGGAGTATATTTCGCCGGCGATCGATGCGGAGCAGGTCAGCCGTTGGGGCAAGATGCAGATGGATGCGGAGATACCCGAAGGAGCGAGTTTGCAGGTGAGTACGCGGACGGGCAATACGGCGAATGCGGACAAGGGTGGCTGGCAGGAGTGGACCGAACCGGCGGCGGTGGGGGAGGATATGGACGTGCAGTCGGCGCCGGGACGGTTTTTTCAGTACCGGCTGCTGTTTGCCAGCAGCACCGGGCAGGCCACGCCGGTGGTACGGGAAGTGAAGCTGGCGAATATGGTTCCCAATCTGCCGCCGCTGGTGCAAACGGTGGAGGTGGTGCGGGATACCCCGAAAGAACCCACGGTCCCGCTGCCGCGAACGTTTACGGTCAAGTGGCAGGCGGGAGATTCGAATAAGGATAAGCTGCTGTTTACCCTGTATCTGCGGCCGGTTGGGAACAGCCGGTGGGTGCGGCTGGAGAAGGATCTGGATAAACCGCAATATACCTGGAATAGTCTGACGGCGGCGGACGGGCGGTATGAGATTAAAGTGGAGGCGTCCGACCGGGCGGATAATTCACCGGGCGATCAACTCAGCGGCAGCCGGATCAGTGAAACGGTGGTGGTGGATAATACGGCGCCGGAGGTTTCGGATCTGAGCTGCCATGTTTCCGGGAAGATGGTGAAGATTCTGGGAACGATTTCTGACGAATTCAGTGTTTTGACGAAAGTGGAATACAGCGTAGATAGTGCGACGGAGTGGAAAAAGGTACTGCCGGAGGACGGGATTTTTGACAGCCGGGAGGAGACGCTCAAGTTTGAGTTTGAGATTGCACAGCCGGGTGAGCATCTGGTAACGCTGCGTCTGGAGGAGGCATCCGGCAATGTAATATACCGGAATTTGTCCGTGGTGATACCGGAATAACGAAGATCAAGTGATAAAAAACAGGTTTAGAAGGAAAGGATACACAGTTGGAAAATCATCGATTAAGTAAGATCAAGCGGATACGGAAGAGTGGATTTCGCGCTCGGATGAGCACCAGCAAGGGGCGTCAGACCATGAATGCCAAGCGGCGCGCCGGCCGTTCGGTGAATCTCCGGCCTTTTTAAACAGCAGTAGTATCCTATGAGAGAGATCAGCTATGCAAGCATAGTGGATTGCGTGGCAGATCTGTGCGTGCAGGCCTGTTACGATTTGAGCGGGGAGATGGTGCAGGCCCTGCGGCAGGCGCGGGAGTCGGAGAGGCATGCCGGTGCGGCGGAGCTGCTGGGTCAGCTTCTGGAAAACAGCCGGATCGCGGCTGACGAGCGAATTCCGCTGTGCCAGGATACCGGTTTTACCGTGGTCTTTGTGGAGCAGGGGCATCGTTGTTGGGTGCCGCCGCCTCCCCAGCAGCCGGACGCGACGCTGGAAGACGCGATTCAGGAGGGGGTGCGCATCGGCTATGAGCAGGGGCTGCTGCGGAAGAGCATTGTTGCCGATCCGCTGAATCAGCGGGTAAACACAAAAACCAACACCCCCGCGGTGATTCACCACCGGGTCGTACCGGGGGAACAACTCAAAATTACCGTGATGGCCAAGGGCGGCGGCTGTGAGAACCGCAGCGCCTTTACCATGCTCAAGCCGACCGCGGGGGTGGAGGCGGTAAAGGATTTCGTAGTGGCGACGGTGAAAAATGCCGGGGCGGATGCCTGCCCG
>JAKJEP010000241.1 GCA_022705365.1 Planctomycetota bacterium
GGGAGTTTGTTTTTAAGGACGGCTATTTCCGGCTGAACGGCAAACGCGTTTATTTGAAATGCTCGCACACCGGTAATCATTGCCCCATCGGCCAGCAGTGGGCGCATGACCCGGACCTGTTCCGGCGGGATCTGCTCAACTGCAAGGTCATGGGATTCAATTCCATCCGCTTCATCGCCGGCCTGTCTGCCCCCTACCAGTTGGAATTAGCCGACGAAATCGGCCTGATGGTCTATACCGAACCGTATGCCGCCTGGTGTCTGGCCGATTCGCCCCAAATGACCGAGCGCTACGACCGTGCCATCCACGAAATGATCCTGCGGGACCGCAATCACGCCAGCATCGTGATGTGGGGCATGCTGAATGAGACGGTGGACGGGCCGGTCTTTCGCCACGCGGTGAAAACGCTGGACCTGGTCCGCTCGCTGGATACCACCCGCCTGGTCCTGCTCAACAGCGGCCGCTGGGACAATACCCAGGGCCCCGCGGGAACCATGCCAGCCGGTTTAAAAGGCTGGAGAATGGATTCTATAGATCCTTGTGTTACCTTTAATGCAACAGAGTACCAGATCGATCATTCCAATGTACTCTGGGAGCCGAAACGATTGGCGTTTCATCCAGGGCAAACAGGAGAATATAGTACCGTTCGCTGGATCGCACCGGCCAGCGAAGACTATGAGATAACCGCACGATTTATTGATATATCCAGGCAGGCCGCCACGACCGATGTGCATGTTTTGCAGAATGGTCAGGCTCTTTTTGAGGGATTCATCAATCTGGAGGGACAGGGCAAGGAGCAGGTGTACTCGGCAAAATTACCCATCAACAAGAATGACAAACTCGATTTTTGCGTCGGGTTCGGCAACGGCCATTACGGAGGGGACAGCACCGGCCTGGAAGTCGTGATAAAAGCAGCGAATGGAAAAATATATGATGCCGCCGGGGATTTTTCCGACCAAGAAAATTCGGGCGGGCCTTGGAGTTACGGCATGCTTTCCGCCGGAACAAAACCAGCTAGTGCCAGTTTCCGGGAATATAATTCCCGATTCAGTGATCCGGTACCGGGAATCGGTTCCTTGAGCAATCCCGGTTCGCTGGTCTGGGAGGATGTGCTGGATGACCAGCACCCTTATCGCCGCGCCCCGCATACCGCCGACATCATTAACTTTTTCCGCACCGTCAGCCCGCACAAGCCGTACTTCCTTTCCGAATACGGTATCGGCAGCGGTGTCAATTGGATGCGGGTGGTGCGGCTGTTTGAGCAGAATGGCTACCCGCTGGCGGAAGACGGCCTGTTCTATAAGGCCCGTCGCGATCAGTTCCTAGCCGACTATGAAAAATGGAACCTGGCGGAGGCCTTCGGCCGGCCGGAGGAATTTTTCATTCAGAGTATCGCCAAAATGGCCGGCCAGCGCACCGTCGGTATCAACGCCATTCGCGCCAATCCCAACATCGTCGCCCACAGCGTAACCGGGACTGTCGATCAGGGCATGTCCGGCGAGGGCTTGACCACTACCTTCCGCGAACTTAAACCCGGCACCGTGGATGCCCTCTTTGACCTCTGGGCGCCGCTGCGCTGGTGCACCTTTGCCGAGCCGGTCAATCTCTATCGGGGCGGCAAGGTGAAACTGGAAGTGGTTCTGTCCAACGAAGATGTACTGCGGCCCGGCGATTATCCGGCCCATGTCTGGGTCTTCGGCCCAAACCGGGAAAAGGTCTTCGACCGTTCCTTCACCGTTACCATTCCCGATCCGAAAACCGTCGGTGAGCAGCCTTTTGCCAGGCTGGTCTTCAGCGAGGAAGTGCCGATGGACGTTCCCACCGGCTGCTACAGCTTCGAGGTCAGTTTCGAGGCCGGCGCTGCCGCTACCGGCGGCCAGCAGACCCGGTTTTATGTTTTTGATACTACGGACATGCCCGCCGTGGCGCAGGAAGTGGTCCTCTGGGGTGAGGATGCCGAACTGGCGCAATGGCTCACCGATCATGGGATTAAGGTCCGTCCGTTTGATGCCTCTATCACCGGCCAGAGGGAATTGATTCTCGTTTCGCATACCCCGGCCGCCCCCGGCGGCGCGGAAGCTTTCCGCGATCTGGCCGCGCGTATTGCCCAGGGTTCCTCCGTTATATTCCTGTCTCCAGGCGTATTCAAGAACGGAGATAACACCACCGCCTGGGCGCCGCTGCCAAACAAAGGCGCGGTTCAAGGCCTGAGCCACTGGCTCTACCACGTGGATGAGTGGGCGAAAAAACACTCGATCTTCACCGGTATGCAAAATGGTGCCCTCATGGATTACACCTATTATCGGGAGATCATTCCCGATATGGCCTGGACGGGTGGTTCGGTCCCTGCCGAGGCGGTCGCCGGAATGAACGATGTCTCGTGGTCTTATAATGCCGGCCTGACGGTGGCCGTCCATAAGCTGGGCGCGGGCCGGTTTGTGCTGAATACGCTATTGATCCGGGAGAACCTCGATCGGATTCCCCAGGCGGAAAAACTGCTACGCAATATGCTCAATTATTCCGGTCAGGACCTTTCCCAGCCGGTCCAGCCGCTACCGGCTGATTTTGCTAATCAGCTCCAGCAGATGGGCTATTAAGTCCAATATCCCTTCAAATATCTCCGGGCAGAGAAGATCGCTGGTCTCCTCTGCCCGGCAGATTTTCTAGCAATGAGAAATCAAAATAACTACGAAAAGTCCTATAACAAAATGACTTTTCGTTGTTTCTTTCCCCGGCTGTTGTTTTTCACCATAAAATCCATAAATCATTAGAAATAAAATAATTACAAACTTTTAATCCTTTCTCAACTCCAGCCATGTTGCCTGAAATCAACAGGAAATCTACCTGTTAATCTGGGTAAAAATTCCTTCCTCCCCAGCAAAAGCGCAATCCCCTTTTAACAAAGAACTTACAATCGCTTCTATTTGCCTTTTTGCCCGCCAGTCCCGGCACAACCTTTGCGTCTTATCACCGTAGGCATAGCTGATTTAAGGAATCATGGTTATGGAACTGTATATCGCTTTTACTGATTTTATGAGTCGCAAATACCGGCTTCTGATACTGGCGCTGGCCAGTTTCGTCGCTCTCTGTTAATCAGATATCAATTTTTCCGAATGACCATACCCGGAATCTTCTTCGCGTTTTCTTTTAGTGATAAAGTTTCGATTTCCCCGTCGGTTTTATTCTTCGTTTTCCGGTAATTTTTCTTCCCATTTTTGCCTGGGCCTCTGCATCAGAAAATGCACACGTCTGGAAACTTCCTCCGGCAAGGCCTGATCCACCAGTTTGCGGGCCCGCCGGATATCGGTTCGCCGGCTCAGATGCGTCAGCAGGATATGCTCGCATTCCACCTGTTGCAGAAATTTTGCCAGCTCATCAAAATGATAATGCCGCCCTGCCCGCGCCCGGTCCCAGCAATCCGGCTCAAAAAACGTGCATTCCGCAATCAAAATCCTGCTTCGCCGCACGCACTCCAGCTTCTCGAAATCGCCTCCCATCGTATCCCCCAGGTAGGTAACTAGCGGCATATTCAGAACATAGGTTACGTCCACCCCCGTCTTCCGCAGCCGGGCTATCTCCGGACCGGATAACTCGGTATATTCCGCTTTGAGTTTCAAACGCCGCTCGATAATCGTAAAACCCAGACTATCCTGGCAATGGTTGGTTGCAAAACCATAAACGAAAAGATTCCGCCGCAGCTCGTATTCCTGGCCCGGCCCAAAGGGAATAATCTTACCCGGCGGCCGCGTTCCGTCCAGCCGGCCCCAGTGGTCCAGCAATCCCTCCAGAATCGGCGCCAGGCGTGCCGGGACGATGGCCGTACCCGGGGCCATCTCCCGGAAGTCCCGCTGGGAAAAGTAGTAAGCGATCCCCGCCGCATGGTCCATGTGGCCATGACTAAGAAGCACATAATTTACCGAAAGAATCTGATCAGGGGCCTTGCCCACATCAAAACATACATCCAGTTCCGGCACCGCCACCACCGTTTCCTCCCCCGCCACGGAATAGCCGATGACCTCCATCGAATCCAACCTGTGCTGTGTTAAATTGTGACTGGACATATCCTCATTTTCTATAATGACTTACTACCTGATTCCCTGGCGGCGCAGTTTATGGTTTTGTTTTGCAAGCTGGCTTCCAGCAATCATTTAGGCTATTATGGCTATATCGCGGTAGCCATTGTAGTGGCTGAGCGGTACTTGGCAAGAACAATTAAGGAACTTTACTATGCATAGCATATCTCTTCAGACGCATAAACGCTGCGAACTAATTGATATTACCAGCCGGATTAACGAAATCATTGCGAAAGAAAATTTCCGCGACGGTTTCCTGATGATTTTTGTCCCGCACACGACCGCCGCCGTCACGATCAATGAAAATGCCGATCCTGACGTCTGCCATGATATCCTGCTGACGCTGGAGGAGCTAATTCCCCATATTCGCAAGGGTTACCGGCATGGAGAGGGCAATTCCGATGCCCATGTCAAAGCCTCCCTGGTCGGCTCTTCGGAAACCATTCTGGTGGAAAACGGGCGGCTCTGCCTGGGAACCTGGCAGGGTATCTACTTTTGTGAATTTGACGGTCCCCGCACCCGGATGATGAATATAAAAACTGTGTCCTAAACTTATTATTAACAAAGGTTTTCCGAATAAAGGTTCAGCCTGATAATCCCGATAAAAACCGGGGATATTGACGAACAGGCAGACCAGTAGTATAGAGGTTTTTATGGCACCACTAATTATAAGTATCAGCGGGATGCGGGGAGTAATCGGAGAATCTCTAACTCCGGTGGTGGCAGCCAATTATGGGATGGCCTATGGTACTTTTTTACGGGGGAGTCTGCCGAAGGACAGCGGCCCGCTGAAGGTCTGTATCGGCCGGGACAGCCGGCCGTCGGGGATGATGATGACGGCAGCGGTCAGCGCAGGCCTGATGGCTGCCGGCTGCGAAGTGATTGATCTGGGGATCGTTACCACACCGGGTGCAGCATTGATGGTGCGGTATCTGGGTTGTGCCGGCGGGGTGGTAATCACAGCTTCGCATAATCCGGTGGCCTGGAATGGCATCAAGCTGCTGCGGGATGACGGGATCGCCTATCCGGCAGATAATGCCCGGCAGATACAGCAGTTATATTTCGATAAGCAATTTGTTTTGCAGGATTCGCTGGGGGTTGGACTGGGCCGGACGGAAAGCAAGACGCATGCGGTGCATGTGGATTCGGTTTTGCAAATCTGTGATAAGAAACAGATTGCGGCGCGGCGATTTAAGGTGGTGCTGGACAGCATCAACGGGGCTGGCTGTGTGGTCAGTGCCCACCTGCTTTCGGCCCTGGGGTGCGAGTTGATCCATATCAATAACCGGCCGACGGGGATTTTCGCCCATACGCCGGAGCCGACGGCGGAGAACCTGGCGGGGCTGGGGCCGATTATCAGCAAACATGGCGCGGATATCGGTTTTGCCCAGGACCCGGATGCGGACCGGCTGGCAATTATTGATGAGACAGGGACTTATATCGGGGAGGAATATACGCTGGCGCTGGCGGCGAAGTATATATTCAGCAAAAAGAAGGGGCTGGCGGCGGCGAATCTTTCGACTTCGCGGATGATCGACGATATTGCGGGGGCGGCTGGATGCCGGGTGCTACGCACG
>JAKJEP010000242.1 GCA_022705365.1 Planctomycetota bacterium
GCCAGCCCCAGACCCAGGGACTGTGCCATAAACCTATGTATGGTTTAGGATTGTATTTTTCGCAAAGGCTGGGGCAGGTAAAAGCGGCTTTTACCTGTATATATTCCCAGATATAGCCCGACTCACCAAAAAGCTCAAAACGTGTAGGAGTCGGATAGGGAGGTTTGGTTATCCAACTCGGATCTGGGTCCGAACTCCAAATTTCCTTATATTCCCATTGCCAGGCTGGAATCTTATCCTCATAATCCCGGGCATACAGCAGCATCCCAGCCCCCAGCGTCTTCAAATTACTCAGGCAGATCGCCCGCTTCCCCGCCTCCCGTGCCCCCGTCAGCCCCGGCAGCGTCACCAACAGCACCAGCGCCGCGCAGACTCCCACCACTGCCATCTCCACACGGCAAAACGCCCATTTCCTCTGGCTGTCCATGCCTTAATCCTCACCAGCTTGTAAATGAACCTGAGCACCCCCCGTTTTACCGGACCGGGCACCCTGCCATAATTTGTATTTTTGCATTATACTCCTCCCGCCCCCTCATTGCAAGACTTTTTTCCTCTCCAGTACCCATAATAAACCTTCCGTCCTGCCGCCCTCGCCGGGTGTCACCTCCTGCCTTCCAGCAGGGAGGTAAACTTCCATCCTGCCCCTGTCCCTCTTCCTCTCTTCACGGGGGGAAACCGGTGTTCCATACGCCCAAGCCGGATAATCCTTCCAGCCACTTGTCCAAACCCTCCGATTTTGAGGCGGTGTGGCCAGCCGTCTTCCACTTTCCCGATTTTTTTATCCTGTTAATCTAGGCAATTTCCCTCCTCCCAAAATTCCCTCTTCACTGATAACTGATAACCGATAACTGATAACTATATTATATACACGTGTAATAATCATTCACTTTTTACTATGTTTTGCTCAGGTTTTATAATGTTTTGCTCTACTTTTACTACACTTTCTTCATGTTTTGTTATACTTTATTCAACATTTACCAACTCAACCTAACCGTTACAAATTACCAAATTTCTTACCCATCTTCCCAAAAATCTTACCCAACCGTTACAATCGATATAATCCCTACTTTATTATCGGACCATCAATTCCCACGTAAAATAAGCACTTACATCAATTTCATCAAATCAAATATATGGACTTACGACAATTTCCCCAAATCCAAAATAACGACTTACAACAGTTTCCCAAAACCAAAAATAAAGACTTACAAGCGACCAGCGGGAGCATCTCCAGGGTAAAATGTTTACGGTGATTTCACTGTAAACCGCGCCTCACCCCCCAGGTACCGCTCCAGAATCACTTCCCGTCTGGACCATAAAATCCCCAGTAAATTTTCACTTTCCTCCTGACTCATATCTGCCTCATTAACAATGGCTTGCAACTGCTCCCGACTGAACTGAGCTATTTTTCCCGCCATCCACCAGCCATCCTCAGCATCCATCCGCTCAAATGCACTATTGGGCTTCTCTGCCCGCCACCTGGCCGGATTAAAACCTAAACAACTATCATCTTTGTACTTATGATTTTCATAATCATCCCCTCCCCTGCAATCCTCCTCCCTCCACAGCCCCAGACTCACCGCCCGCCGCATCTGCCTCTCCACATCCCAACGATATCTCCGCCAAAATCATCTCCTTCAAATCGCGATTAGTATAAAAACTCGAATCATTCACTTCTCCTGCTTCATTTATATTCTTCGCCGGCAACGGTTTACCGCACAATCGGGCCATCTGCCATTCCCCATCAAACCAGTCCCGAACCGGATAAAAATAGGTAGTCTTAAAAAAAATCTGCCATGTTTCATCCTGAGAAAACCGTATCTCCCTGGCTCCTTCCCGAACCATTTCCGCCTGACTATAGTATTGATTAGTACTGCATCCCAACCCGGAAAGCAGAAAACAGAAAATAATGTACAACTTTCGAAATGAAAGGAGTTTATGTAAATTAAAATGCATACATTAGTAGCATGGTTTAATGCAGGGCACTCGTTGGTACCATCGGTCGCCGCCGGATCGGCCTGCTGATCGCTGGCACCTCCAGCTCCTGCTCCAGAGTCTTGCTGATCGTATGGCTGGCAGGCACATGGCTTTTTTTCACCACCCGGGCAGGCACGCCAACCACTGTGGTATAAGGATTTACATCTTCCAGCACGACCGCCCCAGCCCCCACCACCGCCGACTCTCCAATGGTAATCCCCTGGATGATTGTAGCCCCGATCCCGACAAAGGCCGCCTGCTTCACCTGAACATGCCCGGCAACCCGTACCCCGGGACAAATATGGGCCGTTTTAAAAATCATCGACTCGTGATCGATTATGCACCCGGTATTCAATATCACAGAATCCTCTATACTAACATGAGCGCAAACATTTGCACCAGCCGCAATTACAACATTTTTCCCAATAACGGCATTGCCCGCAATGCTCGCCGATGGGTGGATCGCGCTGACCAGGCTCACCCCAGCCCTTTCCAGCGTCTGGGCATACGCCTGACGTATCCGGTTATCACCGATTGCCACAATAGCCCCCCCGACACTCAACTCCGGAAATTTCGCCACCAGGGACAAATCCCCCAGAATTTCAATCCCATCCATTATCTGGCCATGCAGACTATGATTCGAGTCTATAAATCCCGCCACATCGAATTGGTGGTTATTTCGCAGAATGTCCAGCACCACCCGGCCGTGACCTCCAGCTCCCACAATTACGATTTTCATGAAAGTATGCCTCTTTCAGTACTAAAAACGCCTGTATGCGGCAATAAGACCGATAATTACCGGTTTTGTTATCGACAAAACAGGTCCGTTTTCTCAAATGAAATAGAATAGGAAGACATGGAATTAAATTTTTTAAAAAAAAGAGTGCAAAATCGCAATTTTTAGGGAAAATAAGAACCGTGGATAAAAGGATAAATACAAAGGGTTTAAACATCAAGCATCGCCGGATGAAATCCGATAATAAAACTATATAGATGAGGAAATTCAAAGCTCATAGGAAGTAAAAACGTATGGTACCCAAAAAAAGTAACACAGGAATATCGGTAAGACAGAGAATCGCTTGGCCAGAAATCATGCGGCTTATCCTAAAAGCGGCAATAGGTGTAAAGGGATGGAAAGCTTTAATATGGGGTTTTTGTTTTATAATCCCTTTATTGATTTGCAGTTGTACCGAACCGTCGGATATGGGACGTTTTCACGCCACGCCGATCACCAATGTGATATTGGAAGATCTTGGTGTGGTGGATGAGGAACCCGGGGCCTTTGAAGGAGCACGGGATCCAAAGATTCCCGATACCCAGCCGAGTGATAAAGAATATGTAATCGGGCCGGGGGATGTACTCATGATTAATATCATGGATCTTTTTGCGGTCAATATGGAGTGGCAGGGGCAGCGGCAAGTATCGGAGACAGGGCGAATTACGTTGCCTTCCATCGGGACTTTTTTAGCGGCGGGACGAACGGAAGTGGAATTGACAGATCATATTGTGGATTTGTTGAGTCCGGATGTTCTGAAAAATCCAGAAGTCAGCGTGGTGGTTATCGGTTCACGCGAGCGATTCTATTCCATTTCGGGTGCGGTGACGGCTCCGGGTCGTTATCCCTTGCTGGGCAGTAATTTCCGGCTGTCCGAAGCATTTGCCCAGGCTCAGGGGATTCCACAAATGAATGCGGATTATGCCTATGTGGTCCGCAAGGTCTTGGAATCAGAAGATTTAGTGACAGAGTCCAAAACAGAATACGAAGAACAGAAAACAGAAGCATGGCCTGCAGCGATTCCAGAACAGCCGGAGATGCGGGAAGGGCCGATCGATGGAGAAGATTACATACAGCCGGAAGAACCAACTCCGCCTCAACCGGTTAATGAACAGGATGAACTGCTGGAAAGCATAAAACCAATGTCGGTTATGATTACTCCGGTGGAATTGGCGGACAGCGATGTGCCCGAACCAGAATCACGGATTGAAGAACCGCAAAAGGAAGAACTCTTACCGCCGAATACTTTTGAGGAAGCGACTTCGGAAACGACGGAAAGTGTTTCCGATAAACCATTTAAGGTAGTACGGGAGGGCGGCAGTTTCAAGCTGGTACCGGCAGCAGGATCGCCGGGGCAGCCCGGAGAATGGGAATCCCCTGTTTCCGCACTGCCTGTGACGGAACCGAAATTGGGTGATTACGGAATAGAGGAAATGGGAGGAGCCGGCCAGATATATGATGTCATTCGGATCGATTTGAATAAACTGCGAAGCGGCGATTTAACCCAGAATATCATTATTCAATCGGGGGATGATATTCAGGTGCCCTATAATTCGGTAGGGGTATTTTATGTAGGCGGTCAGGTATCCCGTCCTGGTGCGTACAATTTGACGGGTGCCCAAATGACACTGAAGCGAGCGATGGTATCGGCCGGACCGCTGACCTCACTGGCTTGGCCGAGCCGCTGTGAGATTAGCCGGATGATAGGCGAGAATCGGGAAGTGACATATCAGGTGAATTTGGAGAAGCTCTTTACGGGTACTGCACCGGATATTTATATCAAACCGGGAGATATGATCAATGTCGGCTCCCATCCGCTGGCCCGGTTTATTGCTGTAGTTCGGCAGAGTTTCCGTGCCACCTACGGTTTTGGCTTTGTCTATGACCGGAATTTCGCGGATAAGGATTTCGGACATTGATAAAAACAAAAGATTAAAAGGCAACGATGAGGATTGAATCACGAGATAGCGAGGGGAAATTGGCCGTTTCTACACTGGCTGTAGAAAGGTACCAACTGCTATGGGCGGAGCGGGTATGGAAGGTACTGATTGTAGCGGTTTTGTATGGATTGCTGTTTCGGGAGGAATTGAAACGGCTATTGGATCTGTGGAGTACCGCGAATGAATCGCACGGTTTTTTGATTCCGCTGTTCAGTTTGTACTTCTTATATCAGGATCGGAAGCAACTGAAAGAGACGGTGGGGCGGCCGTCGTATTGGGGAGCGGCGGTGATTTTGTTCAGTGTGGCTATCTATTTGTATATAGGGGCGTTTCAGGGCTTTTATTATGTACGGCAGCTCATGATGATTTCACTGCTGGCGGGAGTAGTGCTGCTGCTGGGCGGTTGGCGAATTTTCCGGATTGTGTGGCTGCCGGTAGTTTATCTATGGTTTGCCATGCCATTGCCGTCGCGGTTATACACCCAGATCACCATGCCGATGCGAGAGTGGGGCAGTTCGGCTGCCGCACTAATCCTAAATGTGATGCCGGGAATTCATTGCAATGCATCGGGGGTGCTGATTCACGGAGTGCACGCGGGCGAGCCGTTCAGTTTGAATGTGGCGGATGCCTGCTAGCGCTGGGGGTGGCGATGGCGTATCTGGAGTACCGGCCGGCGCTGCATCGGATTCTTCTGCTATGCAGCACCATTCCGATTGCGATTTTTTGCAATATTCTTCGCGTCCTGCTAACGGGATTTATCCATATCTACATCGGGCCGGAGTATGCCACCGGTTTGCTGCATACTCTCCTGGGAATTCTTATGCTGGGTGTAGCGTTCGCTTTGTATGGTTTGCTGGCGTGGATTATGAACCATCTGGTAGTTGAAGAAGAGGATCCCGGTCAGATATTGGTTGTGGCAGGGGTGGCGGACAACGGTTCC
>JAKJEP010000243.1 GCA_022705365.1 Planctomycetota bacterium
CCGTACCCCGGAACTTCGTCTCTTCAATCCCGCCGAAACCGATGAACCGGTCATCATCCTGACGCAGAATCTTTACATAGAAACTCGCCAGCTGCGCCGCCGCCTCGATCATGATTACCCCCGGCATCAAAGGCCGGCCCGGGATATGCCCTCGCACCCAGAATTCCTTATCGGTAACATCCTTATACCCGACCACCAGCCCCTGCCCGGCATCCTGATACACCACCCCGTTCAACTGCACCATCTCATAGCGGTGCGGATTGATCTTGTAAATCGCCTCCTGATCGTACAACACCCGATTCAGGTCAATACTTCCCAGGTCTATCAATGGCAGCGGGGGCATGATATCTCCTTCAATGTATTCCACAAACACCTGATTGGCTCGCGACCAAACTCTTTCAGCCGGAACCTGCCAGTGCCCACGGAATGGTAAAAGGAAAGGCACTCAGACCGTTCGCTGTTCCAGAATTTTGATTCGTACCTCCTGCGCTGCCTGCTTGATATCCTGCATCGATTTCCGCACTCGAGTACCGGCTGCTTTATTGCCTCCTTGGGCCTTGATAATATCTTCTTCCGCGGCGGCAACCAGTTCTTTGAGTTTTTCATATTCCTGCATGTTTAACTTCCTTTCCTTGTTAACAACGATAGCTTACCATCCAGTAACGAACCTAGCCATAATTACGTATCTAGCTGTTTCTGCGGAGTTTAGCAGAGGTCTTTCAGCTTGTCAAAAATAATTTAACGCTTTCCCAATACAAAAATCCGATCCCTGCCGCCGGAATCCCAAAATCTCCTTACTGTTTACCTGATAACCACTTAGCTATCCGCGACCAAACGATTGGTTTCAATTTCCATATGGTCGGCGTCAATCAAATGATAGCAAATCCCCCGCCATCGTATCTTCCGCGTAAAGCCGGCGGCCAGCACACAACACAGCGTAAAGGCGGACACCAGCGGCTGGAAAAATATATCGATAACCGCGGAGATGCGCAGCCGTTTCCGGTCTTCCGGCAAAATCTTGCCGATCATAACCTGACGTGTCAGACCTTTAATCATGGATAGCAGCCATAAAACGGCGGGTAAGACGGCAGCCAGGGAAGCCTGCGAAGAAGATTGCCGCAGCAGATAGGCCGTCACGCCCACTCCGATCCAGAAACCCGCCAGATAGTGTCCCAGTCCCGCCGCCGCCAGCCACCACAAACGGGGCATATAAACCCGGGTAATAATAAACTGGCGACGGGCAAACGAAAACAATTCCCGCCACGACATCCCCTCATAACTGGCCACAAAACAGGCCGGCACAAAGGCAATCGGCAGGTTCTCCTTCTTGACCAGATACGTAAGGGTATAATCATCCGTAAAGGCCTTTCGCCAGGTCTCCGCCAGACGGATTTTGTCAAACATCTCCCGCCGGATGGCCATGCTCCCCCCCCAAGCGGAATTCCAGGGGTGCGGGCCTAGCAGCGACGCCACATAGGCATTGATGGCCGAAAGCACATGACTGCTCAGCCGCCCGTCCGTCGGCACAAACCAGCGATACCCCGTCGAGGCCCCGAAATCACTGCGCCGCAGCGGATGCACCAACGCCCGCAGCCAGTGCCGCTTCAAACACACATCCGAATCCACAAATGCAAAAACCTCCCGGTCCTTCGACGCCGCTTCACAGGCCGCCAGCAGATTATGCACCTTCTGGCTGGAGGTCCGGGCCAGGCCGGCAACGAGAATCCGGGCCGGCACCCGATTGCCCCGCGCTTGCAGCCGCTCCAGAATTTCCGCCAGACGCCGATACGCCGGATCCTCCCGGCTTTCCACCACAAAAAGAATCTCATAGTCTGGATAGTCCTGCTGAAAAAAAGATTCCATATTCTGATCAAAGGCCGTGTCCAGCCCCTTGCAGGGAGCGATCAGCACCACCGGCGGCTTGTAGTCCGAATCCTTGGGCCGATACTTCCGCAACGTATAGATCAAATGCCGGTAGGCTTCCACCAAAACCAGCCCCTGCACCAGCATAAGGACAACCGCAAAAATATAATATAGAATCATATCCTTTCCGTATCAGACAGCACTCTTCATGATTTCCTGCAATAAGGTAGTGGCATAACAGCCCGAATCCAGCTCGAACCGCAGCTCCAGAAACTCTCCCAGCGGATCAACCCCGCTGGAAACCTGCACCTGGTGCGGCTGAAACCGCAGGGGACGCCGCCCGCCCCGCAGCCGGTATTGGTCGATCTTTTCCAGCAAAGAAGCAGTCATCTCCGTTTCCGCCAATGCTTTCTTTTCGATCTCACCCGCCGGCCCGGTCGCTTCGGTCATATGCTTGCCCAGCAGCGGTCCTGTCGGGCTGATTTCAAACCGGTCGCATCTCCCCTGTTCCGCCTGGGCATCCTCCACCCGAAAACAGGCGCCGTTCTCATGTTTGTAGGCCATATCCCCGGTCAGCAGCCGGTCCACATCCGGCATCCGTGCAACTACCACCCGGTTGAATATCTCCGACTGAAACGCCGAAACAAACAGCCGCTTTAAATTTTTATCCACCGCATGAGAAGCAGCCTTCTTATTGCCTTTTCGCTGCAGCAGGGCCGACAGATCCCTGCGGTGATCCCGAAAATGGCCCGGCCAGCACGCCAGCGCCTTCTCGTAGTCCCCCTGGTCATAATAGTTCCGGGCCTGCACCTCATTGGGACCATCCTCCGGACGCGGCTGCCCCAGAAACAGATCCATGAATAATTCATATTCCCCGGTCACCATCGCCTTTCCCAGCTTATGCGTATCGCTGCGATTGCCGAACCGCTGCGGCCCGAAATAGTTCGGCACCCCGCGCCGGCCTAAAACCTCCAGCACCGCCTGCGCCTGCCTCTGGACCTGCGCCAGCGGCACGCGCATTTCCCGCACCCGGATGACAAACCGATTCCCCTGCAAATGGCTGATCTTCAGCTTATTCGTGTGCCGGGTGGTTTCCAATATCTTGACATTCGGAATCTCCAACTGCTCCAGCCGTTGCGGCTCGATATGTTCCACCGATATCCACTGCCGCGTGATCGCATAGGCATCCTTCAGCCCCGCATAGCCGATATCCCGCGCCGCGATCCCCAGCCCCCGGGCGATCTTGTGCAGCGCATCCATCGTGCTCAGCCCCTTTTTCTCCATCAGAGCATACACATGCGTCCCTTGCCCGCTGGCCGGATAGAGCGGTATCTCCTCCACCTGAAAATCCTTCTCACATACCTTGATCACCCCGCCGATCCCCGCTATCTCCGCCGTCAGGAATGGATAATTGCTTACTACTGTTTCCGTCATAAAATTCCGATTAAGCCCCAGGTTCCTCAAAATATCCTTCAGCAGCTTCGCTGGATCAGCCGCAGCACCATATCCAGATGCGGCATCGAAGGCTGCGCACCAAACTTATGACAGGCCAGCGCCCCCGCCGCCGCCGCAAAACGGGTCGCCTGAAACAAATCCTTCTCCCGCGCATACGCCACCGCAAACGCCCCGCAAAACGCATCCCCCGCCCCCGCCGTATCCACAATCTTGGCGCTGAAGGGCGGCACATGAATCATATGCTCCGCCGTAATCGCCAGCGCCCCGCGCCGCCCCAGCGTCACCACCACCGTCTTCGCCCCCCGCCGGATCAGCGCCGTACCCGCCAGCTTCGCCCCGTGAATATCGTTCACCGGCTCCCCGCACAGCAGCGCCGTCTCATCCTGGTTGGGAATCAGCACATCCGCCTGATACAAGCCCGGATGAATCTTCTCCGGTGCCGGCGCCGGATTCAAAATCACCGGCACTTGATGCTGATGCGCCTTTTCGATCGTATAACAGACCGTCTCCGGCGGGATTTCCAACTGCATCACCACGATATCCGCCCCGGCAATCCGCTCTTCCTGCTCCTCGATATCTTCCCGGCTGACCAGCAGATTCGCGCCGCCCGCGATGCAGATGGCATTTTCTCCCTTGTCATCCACCGTAATCGTCGCCACCCCCGTACTGACTCCCTCGCTGATCATCACCCCCGACACATCCACACCGTACCCCCTCAATCCCACCAGCAGCCGCTGCCCAAAATCGTCATTGCCCACCCGCCCGATCATACTCACCTGTCCGCCGCACCGTGCCGCCGCCACCGCCTGATTGGCCCCCTTGCCCCCCGGCAGCGTCGAAAAACTCCGCCCCGCGATCGTCTGGCCCGGCTGCGGAATGCTCGCCACCCGGATCACCAGATCCATATTGATACTGCCGACTACCAGCACCCGGGGATTGCCCGCCGTTTCCGGCTGCCCGGCCGCCTCCGCCTCCGATTTCTCTTTTTTGTCCATCATCGCCAGCCTCGCCTGTCCTTCTTATATCCCTGACTTTCCGGCTCTAAAGACTCGTTCGCTTACCTATTCCTATCACCATACTCTATACCCATTCTCCCCGCAAATCTTTTTCCGCTCATTACCTCTGATCGTGGTAATTTTAGTCCAGGGAAACGTTGTTTTTACCGGATTTTTCAGTACAATACTTACAGTATGGTGGAATTTCCACTAAAATTCGTCTGAGACGGTACTTATGAATCAAACCCTGGAACGTCCTTCTTACCCCCGTAAGCTCAAGCTGACCCTTGCCTATGACGGCAGCGGCTACCACGGCTGGCAGCGGCAGCCCGGCGGCGTCCTCACCGTCCAGGAAACCCTCGAACACGCCCTGGCCCGCGTCGTCCAGCATCCTGTCGCCGTCCGCGGCGCCGGCCGCACCGACACCGGCGTCCACGCCGCCGGCCAGGTCGCCGCCTTCTACACCAACTCCCCCATCCCCGCCGAGCGGTTCTCCCATGCCCTCAACAGCCGGCTGCCCGCCGACATCCGCATCCGGCAGACCGAGGATGTGGACTTCTCCTTCGACCCCATCCTCTCCGTCCGCACCAAGCTCTATCGCTATACCGTCTTCAATCATACCGACCTGCCCCCCCAGGCCGACAAATATTCCTACCACTTCTGGAAAACCTGCTCTGTCGAACCCATGCAGCAGGCCGCCAAATTCTTCGTCGGCAAACACGATTTCACCAGCTTCTCCGCCGCCGGCTCCGTCCGCCAGACCATGGTCCGCACCCTCCTCCGCTGCCAGGTCCATCGCCGATACCACTGGATCTACTTCGATCTGGAGGCCGATGGCTTTCTCTACCACATGGTCCGCAATATCGTCGGCACGCTGCTGGAAATCGGCCGCGGCCACTGGCCCCCGATCGGATCGATAAGATTCTCGCCTCGCGCGACCGTCGCGACGCCGGCCCGACGGCCGCCCCGGACGGGCTTTCGATGGTGTGCGTGCACTATCGCCCGGAAGACCTCGAATTGAATTTACATATCTAGATATCAGAAAAAGTCTCGCCGGCTCAGCACCGGATGCTGAAGGGGGAACAGTACGGCGATCAGATGCTTCGCCTCGCCGCTCAGCCGGAATTGGCCCCATTCGGCGATTTCCTCAGGCGTGTCCGTTCCGATCAGTAACTGGACGATCTGCTCCCCGCCGCGAACGCTGTTTTTTGCCGCTTGGGCGGGTTTCTCTGTGACGGCGACTTTTCCGCGATCGATCTTCAGCGTGACTTTCTCCCGCGGGTCGGAAATCAGCAGTTCGCC
>JAKJEP010000244.1 GCA_022705365.1 Planctomycetota bacterium
TACCAGTATTTGTGAACTGAACGGGTTTTATATTCAAAATGGTTTCAGCACCTCCCTCGGCAGTGCCGTTTTTGTGGACAATGTGGATCCGGCGGAATGCCCGTTCGGCTCGTGGATTACGGTAAAAATCAAAAACTGCTGGATTCGCGATTGTGAGGATTCGGCCGTGTACGATGACCATTCGGATGTTACGATTCAGGATTGCATTTTATCGGGTAACAGCTCCGCCACCGGCCTCTCCTCTCATCGAACGGTGCAAATTTTACGAAAATCAGGCTACAGCGGTGGGATCCCTGGGAGGCGGGGCCATTGCCGGATGGTACGGCAATCTGGATACGGGACAGGTGGCCCGGATCAACGATTGTCTGTTTTATGAAAATTCCGCGGCAAACTACGGCGGTGCGATTTCCTATCAGCAGGGATATCCGCGAATCAAAAACTGCACCTTCGTCAAAAATACGGCGGGGATGGCCGGCGGGGCCTATCATGCCAACATGAGCGATGCTCCGCGCATCTGGAATTCCATCTGCTGGGACAACAGCCCGGATGAACTGGATCTTCTCGACCAGGCCGGCCAGGAAGTCCGCTACTGTGATATCGAAGGCGGTTATACCGGGATCAACGGCAGCAATAATATCAACAAAAATCCCCGCTTCGTCGATGCCGACGCCGATGATTATCACCTGCAAAGTATTTCTCCCTGTATCGATACCGCCTCGGAGTGGTACGGAAGCGATTCCGATCTGGATAAGCAGGACCGGCCGCTGGATGGCGACGGCGATGGTACACCGGAATATGACATGGGCGCTTATGAATTCAGTTTTGTCGATCTGATGATCACCGCCATCGAAACCCGCCCCTATAAACCGGCGCCTTTACAGGCAGTGGATATTGACATAACAGTGGTCAATCAGGGAACCAAAGATGCCACTCAGCTCTTCTATGTGGACTGGTACGCCGACCGCGACGTCCCGCCGGTAGCCCAAGAAGCCGGCAGTCGATGGGCCGAGGTTGATTCCCTGGGGGCGGGAGAAACGATCGTGGTAACTCTGTCTTCGTGGGACTATGAATTGGCCGGCGTCTATACCATGTACGCCCAGGTGGACACCGACGAGGATGTGGCCGAAAACAACGAAACCAACAACCTATTCGGGCCGCAGACCATCCACGTCAATACCTGCCGCGCCGATATCAATGAAGACAACCATGTCGATATGGAGGATATCGCCAGAATGGCCAAAGCCTGGCTCAGCAGCGAAGGCGGTCCCGGCTGGGACCGGCAGTGCGACCTCACCGAACCCGGCGACGGCGAAATCGGCATTCCGGATATGTCGGTCCTCGCCGACGATTGGTTATGCAAGGAACCCTGATCCGATCGTAAATAATAGGGTTTGCTTCCGGCGCCTCACCGGATGGTTTTGAGCGTAACGATGGAACGCTGCGCCTGAAAAGCCATCGGGCTGGTCGGATCCAGCTCGCAAACGCTCCGCCAGGCCGCGGCCGCCCGGTCGATCAGCCCCATATTCTGCAGCGCCAGCATCAGGTTGGCATGGATATTGGGATTCTCGGCGTTGTCCGGAACTTTGGTCTGAAAATGCTCGACTGCCAGGGCAAACTGTATCTTATCACAGAACATCAGCCCCAGCTTATAATGCACCCGCAGATATTCGTCCTCGATATCCAGCGATTTCGCCAGCAGTTCCAGGGCTTCCTCCCGGCGGTTTTCCTCCAGGAGCGCCAGCCCCAGCTTCAGCGTGGCCTTGTGGTAGGATGGATTGATCTGGAGCGCCTGGCGCAGATGGCCCATGGCCTCCTCATGTTTCCCCTGCCCGCGCAGCAGCATGGCATACCGGTAATGCAGATCCGCCTGCCCCGGATGGCCCAGCAGCGCCTGCCGGTGCCGTTCCATCTGCAGCGCCAGCAGATCATCCAGTTCGCTCTGCGAGGTCGTTTCCCCGGAATACGGCGCAAATGCATGTTCCCCGTGTTTTTGGGCCAGCGCCAGCTTGAGCTGCAAGCGCACCATTTCCGTTAAAAGAAGGTTGCTGTTCGGTTCCAGCGCCCCTGCCAGTTCCAGGGTATCTTTGGCCTCTTCATGCTGCCGGTTCTTCTGCTGGGCGATCCCCAAACCAACATAACCGACAATCAACTGGTCGTTAATCTCCACCGCCTGATTAAATTTTTTAGCTGCTTCAAAAAAACGCCCCATCCGCAGATGCTGCGCGCCCAGCTTCACCGCCGCCTCCAGATACCCCGGATGCAGCGCCAGCGCCTTGTGATAATTGCGCACGGCCGACGCATCGTCCTGAATCTGGCAGTACAGATCCGCCAGCCGCACATACGAATCCGAAAAATCACCCTGCTCTTCGATCAACTGCTCCATCCGCTCGATGGCCTCTTCCAAACGCCCGCTTTTGGTCAGGGCTTCCACTTCATCATCGTGCAGCTCAAAATTGTCCGGCTCGATGGTCAGGGCTCTCTCAAACTGCTGCACCGCATTCGAAAATTCCCCGATATGCAGATACATCTGCCCCAGCACCAGATACATCCACACATCCTCCGGATATTCATGCTGCAAAATTTGATACTGCCGGATCGCCGTTTCATAATCGAACCGGCTCAGGTGCATCGCCGCCAGCCGCTGGTACGGCTCACGCAAAAAAGGCCGCCACAGCGTCGCCTGCTGGTACCAGTCAAACGCCTGGTCCGTCTTCCCCTGCCGCTCATAACAGCAGCCCAGCGAATACAGAATCCGCACATCCTGCGGGTGCTTCTCCCGGCTCTGCCGCAAAACCGCAATCGCCGAATCCAGCTCCCCATTGCCGCTCAGAACCGCCGCCAGCGCCACCGACGATTCCAGATCGCCCGGCTGACCCTCCAGAATATTGCGAAAAACGCCCTGCGCCTTTTCCGCGGCGCCTTCCCGGGCCAACTGCACCCCCAGCTTCAATTTTTTGGTTTGCAGCACGGCAGCCGGATCCACCCCGATCGGCGGAACCGGCCGGCCACCTTCCGCCTGGTCCTGTCGCGGAAAAAACAGGTTCAGCAGGGTGGTATCCAGCGCTTTTCCGAGCAATTCCAGCAGGCAGCTCATAGCGGTTCAACTCCCATCTTCATTTCGTATTCTTCCTTCAATCGCCGGCAGGCAATAAAAATCTTCCTCATCCAGAACAGACTGGGTTGCCTGATTTTCATCCTGCTTTACCGGTATCGTCGCCGCCGCTTCGCTCCTTAACCAGACCGCGGGCCTGCCCGCACGGAAAAACAGGTTTTTTACAGGGATAATCCGCCCAGATGGTATATTCTGGCTATCTTGAACTTTTACCGCTTATACGATAGGGAGATAGTAGCAATTGGGAAAGATAGATAAATGGCCGCACGTCAGCCAAAACCGCCAAAAACCGGCGAAAAATAATATAGGACGCAAATAATAAAAACAAAACCCCTCCGCCGCTCTGCTGCCGCGTTTCACAGGAGAATCCCCCCGCCCGCCTCAGACGCCCACCTTCAATTCCGCGATGCGTGCAGCTCTCTGCGGATAAAGTCCGCCCGGGCCTGGTCCCGCTGCTGGGTATCGAGTTTCTTGCGGTTTAAATGCTGAAGATGACCCGGCTGGGTAAAGAAAAAAAGCCGGTTGATTGTTTCCAGGGAAATCGTTTTGATCCGCTCCATGTGCACCCCCAGCCGCAGATAGCTCAGCAGATACATGGTTTCTTCGGAACTGATCAGCCGGGCATTGTCCAGAACCCCCAGCGCCCGATAGATTTTATCATCCAGGGCCGGCAGCCGCTCCTCCAAAATCTTCTTCCGGGCACGCAGCTCATATTCAATCACCGGCTCTATCGCCTGCCGAATCAGCTCCTCAATAATCCCCTCCTCGGTTTTCCCCAGCGTCGTCTGATTCGATATCTGAAAAAGGTCCCCGATCGGCTCGGAACCTTCCCCATAGAACCCGCGCACCGCCACATGCAAATCCCGGGCCGCCCGGAACACCTTCTCCATCTGGCCCGTCATCTTCAGCGCCGGCAGATGCAGCATGACCGACACCCGGATCCCCGTGCCCACGTTCGTCGGACAGGCCGTCAGATACCCATACTGCGGCGAAAACGCGAATTCCATCCGGCTTTCCAGCAGATCGTCCACCCGGCTGATTCGCTCATACAGCCGCTGGAGCTGCAGCCCGCTGCTCATGGCCTGAATCCGCAGGTGATCCTCCTCGTTGACCATCATCGCCAGCGATTCGTCCTGCATCAGCATCACCCCGCGCGGCCCCTCCTCCTCCGCCAACTGCTTCGAGATCAGGTGCCGCTCCGTCAGCATCTGCCGTTCCAGCGGCGATATATCCTCCATATTCACAAACCAGATACCATCCCGCAGTTCCGTCTCCATGATTTTCTCATGCACAAACTGCAAGAGCTCATTTTGCTGGGCCGCACTGGCCTGCGAAAGAAACGTAAACCCCACGATATTCCGTGCCAGCCGGATCCGCGACGTAATCACCACTTCCGACCGCGGCCCTTTCGGATCCAGCCACGGCCCTACCTGATTATATATCTCCGATAACTGCATAATCCCTGTCTAATTCATGTTGCGGATTTTGTCCCGGAGCCGGGCGGCATTCTCATAATCCTCGTGATCCAGCGCCTCCTGCAGCTCCTGCCGCAGCCGCAGCAGGCTGATTTGCTTATCCATCGTCCCTTTCGGGTTCTTCGGCAGCTTGCCGATATGGCTGGTCGCCCCTTCCTGCGTACGGGCAATAATCGCACTCAGCGGTATCTCAAACGCCCTGTAATCGTTGGGACATCCCAGCAGCCCCGACTTGCGGAACTCCAGCCAGGAAAGGCTGCACTGCGGGCAGCATAGTTCACGAACCTCCCGCACCTCCTCCTGGGCATTCGCCAGATTGGTAATTAGCTCCGTGATCGCCCCCTGGCTGTTGATGGTAATGCCCTCTTTCTGGGCGCATTGCTCACACAGATGTTTTTCAATCCGCTTGCCATTGATAATCTCGGTTAAATGGACCGTCGCATGATTGTTACAATGCTGACACTGCATATCATAAGTCTCTATATATTAATCACTTATATTTATTTTTCACGTTCACAAACAGCCGCTTCTCTTCTTCTATCCAAATCATAGGTCCTTTTTCCCATATCGTCAATAGCGGATGACAGACAAAATCAGCCCCGCCCCCCCAGCAACAGCAGCCTGCCCTCACCCTTCCCAGGTCCTATAATCCACTCCCCCGCCCGATCCCGATCTATCGGGATTCCTGCGTATGCAGGAATCCATGTTTTCTCTTCTCCCTATCCCAGCCCCGCACGTCAGTAAGGGGGTCGAATACCCTGTTCCTGCCTTGGAATCCATCACCTCTCCTTCCGCTCCCATTCCACGCAGCCGGTAGGGCATGCTCCGCATACCATCTCCTCTTCCTGCCCTTTGCTCTCTCCGTTATCTTTTGTAAATATATCTTATTCCGAATCCTCTCCCGTCACCATTAATATATTTTCTTTCCTCTGTGCATCTCTGTGGCTAAATCCTATTCTTTTAACCAGTTACCCGCCAGCACCGCCCAATCCTCCAGATCCACCCTCCCATCCCCATTGAT
>JAKJEP010000245.1 GCA_022705365.1 Planctomycetota bacterium
GCTTTCCTCATCTTTCACGGTTATTTCAATAATCCCGCCCTTTACCAGTTCGATTTTGACTTCTTCGCTGGTCTTGCCCGCCTCCGCAATCACTTCTACCGGCGCAATCACCCACTCTGCTAATCCTTCCTTCGGCCCGGTGATACTCAACGTCCATGGCCCGGCTATCAGGCCGTTCAGGCGGAAGCGGCCCTCGGTATCGGATAAAACCGGGTCCGGGCTAAAGGGAGCCGAACTCTGTTTCTGCCGCGCCGCCAGCCGAATCCCTCCTGCCGGCTTGCCGCTGTCTTTCTCCACCACCTGCCCTTCGATTATGGCCTCAAGGGGCTGTACGATTTTGATATCCTTCTGGCCCGGCTTAAATTGCAGGACATTTCCCTGGTAATTTCCCGGCTGGAAGGTGTTGACCGTCGCCCGGCCCGTTTTTTCCACGGCAAATTCCGCAGTCGCTTCCGCCGGCAACCGCTTAAAAACAAAACCGCCTTCCGGGTCCGTGACGGCAGTCAGCAATTTTCTGGATACTTTTTGGATCATATACCTTGGTTCATTGTTTACATTTACCAGCAGAAACGCAATCCCCACCTGCGCCCCGGCAACGGGCTGGTCCGCCTCGTCCACCACCCGGCCGGCCAGGTCCGCCGGCTGGCCCAGGGTGATAGTGGTTTCCAGATTATCCCGCCGAATCCAATTGGCCCAGCCGATACTGAAACCATCCTTTTGCGCCAGAATCACGGACTGATTGGCTTGACTGTTTTCCTCCTGGACAGTCTCAAACGAAAAGGCCCCGTCGTTGCCGGAGATGGCTTCTTTGGTCTTTTCCACTTCAAAGGAATAGGTATTTTCATCAACCAGGATTATACGATACAGTTCCACCTGCGCCCCAGCCAGCGGCTGGCCCTGCCCATCCACCACCTTGCCCGTGCAGCGGACCTGGGGCGGCTGAGCCGGGTCTTTCTGGGCCGCTTCCTGTGTCTGGGCCAGCGCCACACTGCCGGTTAAAACTACTGCCAGAATGATATTGCCAATCCATTTCCCATTTTTGCGCATGACCAAACCCTCTCTGGCAGTAGGTGCTGCCAACTATTCAAAACCACAATTTTCCAAAAACAACGACCGCCGTCAATTCGGCGTTTTCTTTTTCCGCGTGACTGCCGCGATTACCGCCACCACCAAGAGAATGCCCAGCACAATCATCCAGTTTTTACTGGAGGACGGGGGCGGCGTCTGGGTGGTTTCCGTTCCCTGGGCAACTTCGGTTGCTTCCGGGGCCGCGGGGCCGCTGCCTACGCTAAAGCTGTACGGCTGGGCGGTAACCTGAAACGGCCCACCGAGATCGACCGTTGCGACAAACGTTCCCGATTCAGATGAAGGCTCTCGCCACGAGAGCGAACAGGTGCCGCCTCACCCATACTCCAGGGTAAATTTGCGGTCATAGGAGCCGTTTTGGTTTTTGATGCGCACGCTGGGGGCCGACGGCCGGGAACCATTGCAAGTAAGCTCAATATACTCTCCCAGCGAGCCGGCCGTACGTTGATTGAAATAATGCTCCTTCCCCTGCGTACGATCTTCCAGGGTGGAAACAATCGGTTCGCCAATCTTCAAATCCGTCTGCTGATCCGGTGTAATCGAAAAAATTCCCTTGTCATCGAACCAACGGCCTGCCAGCTTCCAGTTCGCACCCTGGTCGTCCTTCCGCTCAACCCCCCAATGCTCGATCCGGTACGTTCCCGCCGGCAGCGAACCCTTCCCCTTCTCCAGCGGCACGGTGAATAGCCCATTCTCCCCGCCAGCAGAGAATTCCGTGATGGTTTCCGGGACCTGCACCGAACCGTATTTCAGATCCTGCGCCGCCGCCAGCTCGATATAGGCGCCATCCCGCGCAACATGCAGCTCATAGAACTGACCGGCTAACTGGATATAATTGCCGACATAGTGGCTATCCCCCTGATCTTTGGGGCCGATGCGAATCCGGTCACTATCGCCGAAATTGACACTCTTGTCATCAAAGGTACCGTTGGCATTCTGATCCATCAGCATACAGAATTGCTCCGTATCCCCCACCCGGACGGGACCTTCGTACCACCCGCCGGCATAGGCATACAGCCGCGTATAATCGCTGCGGTTGTAAAACATGAAGTTCACATGGTAGCTGACCGGCTCCCCATCCACCTCAAAAGGAACCTGAACCGGGCCAAAAGTCAGCCGGTAATTGTCCGTAAAGCTGGGACGGATCGGGTTTTCATTTTCCAGATTGCCGTCGCCATCTGAATCGATGTACAGACAAACCGTTCCGGAGGTATTTTGGGTTACATCCAGAATCACCCACAAAAAGCCTCCTTTCGCCAGCGGGGCATTCCATTTGGCAAGGAGCAGATCCGAACCGGCCGCCTTGGGCAGAATCAGCGGCGCCGGCTTCTCCGTTTCCGCTGGGGCGACCGCCTCGTAACGCTCCGCCCGCAGAGTAAACTGGCCGACCGGGTCCGGAGAGCCGTCCGGGGCAATGGGATAGCCGTTGGGGCTGGGCTGAATATAATCCAGCTTAAAAACGGATTTGGGATACATTGCATAGCGGGTCAATGTCACCCGTATTCCCTTGATCGGGTCATCATACACCAGCGTTCCGGCCCCCGGCACCGACGGATCGAAGGGCCAGCCCTGGGTTTGCCCGGCACGGTTGACCAGAAATTCCGGATTGCCGTCCTGCAGGCCGGTGCTGTCCACCAACGAATACACCGAAATCCCCGGCTTAGGCCCCTCCAGGCCGGCTTCCCGGCCGTCAAAGAAGAAATTCAGGCCGTAATAGTCCTGAATATCACCGGTATGAGCCATCTGGAAGGTAAAGGTCTGCTCCCGACCAACCTCCAGCGGGATATCAATCTGAAAATTCTCCGGATGATTGAGCCATTTGGCAGCCGAGTCAATCTCCCCCTCCCGCACGCCGATCCCCCAGGCCGTCGAGGGGAACAGCGTAGTCCAGCGTTCCAGCTCCACCACCGAACCATCCGGATTGGCCTTGAAAAAGGACAAGGCGGTCAGATGCACCCGGTTCGGATCGTCCTGGCGGATCCGGTTCGTGGTAAAATTCAAGTTTTGATACCCGATATCCCCCAGTATTTCCCGCGTTTCCCGGGCGGTGCGATACTGCAGCC
This sequence comes from Planctomycetota bacterium, assembly GCA_022705365.1. GTDB lineage: Bacteria > Planctomycetota > Phycisphaerae > Sedimentisphaerales > SM23-30 > JAKJEP01. The sequence goes on from JAKJEP010000245.1 coordinate 3,150, forward strand.
ACTGCGGCTCCGCTGACACCCAGGCGGGACAGTTTAAATAGATTGCCAGAACCAGGCCTGCCCAAATAACGTGTTTCTTCATGATACGTTTCCTTCCTGGCGTTGAACCCTATTGTGATTATCTTTCGATTATAGCAAACGGCTTATAAAAATACAGACGCTTTTGCCGCTATTTTGTTTCTAAAAAAATCCCCCGGTCCGGCTCTTTTCAGGCCGGCTTGTTGTAACTCCTTTCTATGCACTAAGTAATGTCATCTATTCCCACATTTTCCGGCTGTCCGGCTTCAAGATTGCCGCCTTCTGCTGCCGGGGCCGGCAGGTTCAGGCACCTCCCCAGCCGCCGCCGGTAAAACCCGCTGCGAAAGGCCAGAATCATAAACGGCAGCAGAATGATATACAAAGCTATGCCCATAACCGAACTGCTAATAATAACCTGGAATAATACCATCAGAATCATCCGGCGCAGATTCTCCTCGAAGATTACGAATATGCCCATGTAAACAAGGATGGAAGCCATGATGAAAACCGGTATCCACAATAATAAAAACAGCAAGAACCGTTTGGCACCAAATTTTTTGCGGCAGCAGCGGCGGGTCAGTGCAATAGCCAGCAATAGAACGAAAACACTGATACCATACACCAGGATGCAAGGTGTTACATTCCTGTCCCATTGGAAACTGAAATTGCTAAAAATACCGATAATTCCAACGATTGCCATCAGCAAAAATGCCAAAAAGAAAGATGCAATCCCACTGAATCGGCCCAACCAGCCGCTCACTAGCCACAGAACAGCCAGCGCCAGGAGTACTGTACTGATTAACAAACCAAATTGTTCGATACTGGAGGAGGGGATTCCCAGTACCTGGCAGAACATTCCCCACAGGGCAAAAACAACGAAAACCGGCAGCCAGATCAGCCAGGCTGGGCGGCAGCGGTTTTCCCGGATTAGCACCAGCATCCCAATCAGAATGGCCCACAAACCAAATGACCAGAGGTGATCATACCAGGGCCAGTCATAAAAAGCGATCCCCCGTTTGCCGAAGCTGCCTTCCTCGCCATCCTGCCAGGCTTCAATCCGTAACTTGCCAAACGCTGTAATGGGTACTCGCCACGAGTACGCGCAGGTCCCGCCTCAGCCATACTCGAAGGAGCCGGCGGCGATTTGTTTATCCCCTTGAAAAACGGCAAACTGGGGCGGTTTGTTCCTCATCAGGCTGGTATAGCTCTCGCCGCCCTGACCCCTCAGCGAATAATCCAGCCGAATAATCTTTCCCTGCCGGGTGGCGGTAACATACTGATATAAAGGCCCACCAACCTTGAGTACATTCTCCTTGTCGGATTCCACCTCAATCCACAAATCACCGTAAGAATTGTATCCATTGGTTATTACATTAATTATCCGATACTTTCCGGGGGGCAGTTCGATTTTTTCCCCTGGATTCTCGAAGGACACGCTCTCATTTTTTTCGTTTTGCAGTACGAGCTTCTTAATAAATTGCCCCTGAATCTCCAGTTGTGCCAGCGGCGACTGCGGCTGGGATTCTTCCGTCTGGGCGACAACCTGACGGAGCGGGAAAAATCCCAGGCAAATATCAAGCGCAACGATCAACCCCAAAAACCCAATTCTTTTTGCAATAGAAACAACCATCCGGAACCTCAACCAGTTTAAACACTATTTAATGTTCCGCCAGAAGCCAATAACAGGAATTATAACCGGTATGCCCTGCCGAAACAAGGACAGAATTTAACGTTGCGATATTTCCCACCAGGCCGGGGGCAGAAAGTCGATAACATCCTCAGCAATCAGGGCGATTTCCGACCGTTCCGCCGCCGCCAGGTCGCCGGCGCGGCCGTGAACATAAACCCCCAGCACCGCTGCCTCAAAGGGCGCCAAGCCCTGCCCCAGCACCCCAGCGATACAACCGGTCAAAACATCACCGGTCCCCCCGGTAGCCATGCCGGGATTGCCGGTGGTATTGATATAAGTTCTTTTCCCATCCGTAATTACCGTACCAGCCCCCTTTAAAACTACAACCACTTGCAGTTTTCGGGCCAGTGTTTCCGCCTGCTCCTGCCGGTCGGTAGGTACAGGCTCACGCAGAATCGCTGCCCAGAGCCGTTTCATCTCGCCCGGATGAGGTGTAAGTATGGTTTTAGCAGGAAGTTGCATTTTTTCATGCCAGAGGCTGGCCAGGTTATTGAGACCGTCGGCATCCAGAACCACCGGCTTTTCCCCCTGCCGGAGAACACCCTCTAATAGACCCTGCAGCTCGTTCGATTGCCCCAGACCCGGCCCTATTGCGATGACGTCATTATCTTCGACGGCAGCCAGTAATTCCGGAATGGCTTTGCCGGAGATGCGGCCGCTGGTGTCTTCGGCTAGGGGTATGGTCGTGGCGCAGGGGACCAGCCCCGCGACGGTCTGCTGGATACCGCCGGGAACGGC
>JAKJEP010000246.1 GCA_022705365.1 Planctomycetota bacterium
GCAGAATCCGGCAGTCCCGGCCCAGGAGATCGACGCCTATCTGGGCCGCCTGAAAGTAAAGGGCACCTTCGCCGCTACCACCGTCGCGGTGGGCGTGGCGCCGGATGAACAGGGCAGCTTTCTGGCCGGCACCGCCGCCAACGCCAGCGGCACCATCGGCAAGGTAGTCTTGCAGCAGGTAAATACCAACAGCAGCGACGATCCCTTTGGCCTGTTCGCCCAAAACGCCATTCAAAAACTAAAGGTGGAAAAACAAAAAATCACACCCGACTACCACCACGACAATTTCTATATCGAAGTGCTTAACCAGTAAACTCGATGTAGAATAAAAGGTATGGCAAATCGGGGATTACGACATAGTTAATCCTGCGCTACATCCCTGTCTTTCTTAGCCTTCTTTATCTTCTCATTCCAAAAATCACCCCAATTCTACATTATTTGACGCCAGCGGAAAAAACTCTTCGAATCCTTGTTATTGGGGAACCAGTGCCGTTTTTGAATGTTCATATCGACTTTTGACGGTTCCGTCATTATTTATTTATAAACACGTAAGATGAGACCTAACCGCTTGACGGCGGCGGGGGAATCCGGGATAATGCCTGCGATGGTAATTCCAGACTAAAAAACAGGATTGTTACTATGATAGAACCGCATAAAGGTAAAATGGACCTGGAAGAGGCCCGGCAACTGATTCATCAGGAGGCCCAGGCGATGCTCCGGATGGCTGCCGGGCTGGACCAGAACTTCTGCCGGGCGGCGCAGATGATCTACGACTGTACCGGCAGCATCGTGCTCAGCGGCATCGGCAAGGCGGGGATCGTCGCCCAGAAAATCTCCGCTACCTTCGGCTCGACGGGAACCCCCAGCCATTTTCTCCATGCCGCCGAAGCAGTGCATGGCGATCTGGGCCGGCTCCGCGGCGAAGATCTGGCCATTGTCCTCAGCCATAGTGGGGAAAGCGAAGAAATCGTCCGGCTGATTGCCCTGCTCAAACAACTGGGGATTACGATGATCGGCATCACCGGCAATCCGGATTCTGCCCTGGCCAAACACAGCAATGTAACCATCCTGTTGGGCAAGATCGAAGAAGCCTGCCCGCTGGGCCTGGCCCCCAGCACCAGCACCACCTGTATGCTGGCCCTCGGTGACGCCCTGGCCCTGACGGTCATGAAGATGCGGAATTTCCAGGCTGAGGATTATGCCCGCTATCATCCCGGCGGCTCCCTGGGCCGCAAACTGGTAACCGTCGAACAAGCCGCCATGTTCTCGCCCGGCAAGGCCCTGCCCCAGGCCCCGGACCATTGCACCGTCCAGGAGGCCCTGCAAAAAGCGGAAGCCGGTTCCGCCTTCCGGCATGGCTGCGTGCTGCTGCTGGACGAACAGGGCAAACTCAGCGGCCTGCTGACCGACGGCGACCTGCGGCGCGGTATGGAGAAGAAAGGGAAAAAAATCCATTCCTGCCCCGTCCGCGAGATCATGACCCGCAATCCCAAGGTTGTCCGGCCTGACACCCTGGCCAGCGAAGCATTGGCCATTTTACATAAGCATCGTATTGATGAAATCCCGGTTGTGGATAATGACGGCTGCCCCGTTGGCCTGATCGATGTCCAGGATGTGGTGGCGTTGAAGGTGATACAGTGAAGGTTATCGACATCAAACTGCTGGTTATGGATGTGGACGGCGTACTCACCGACGGCGGGGTCATCATCCATGATAACGGCACGGAATCGAAAAAATTTCACGTGCATGATGGAGCGTGGCTGCGGATCTGGAAACGGCTGGGACTGCAAACGGCGATCATTACCGGCCGGCAGTGCCAGGCAGTGGAACACCGAGCCCGCGAATTGGAAATTGATTTTGTTTATCAGCAGGCCCACGACAAACTGGCCGTTCTGGAGCAGCTAAAGAAGGATTCGCAGGTCCCAACAGAACAGATGGCCTATATCGGTGATGATCTTCCCGATCTGCCGGTCATGAAACGGGTGGGTTTTGCGGTAGCGGTGGCGGACGCCACGGAAGAAGTCAAACTGGCCGCCCATTACGTTACCAGTGTCGAAGGCGGACGCGGGGCCGTTCAGGAATTAATCCAACTCCTGTTACAGCGAATGAATTTATGGGATCAGGCCCTGGAACGGTACCGGCGCTAATTTGAATTTTTACCTATGTTAAAACGATTTGTATTAGTTCTAATTACCCTGGGCTGTTCTTTAACCGCCTTGTTGCTTTATCACTGGCTGACCCCCGCTATCGATTCGGAATACCCCTCCCTGGGAAAAAATCCGTCAACCACCCAGCCGATTACGGATCCTGCAATCGATGAAAATCAACAGCAATTTCTCGAGGTGCAGGACATAAAAATCGGCCAGATTCAGGGACTGCATTTTCAGGACCGGGATCCCAGCGGAAAGCTGACTCGGGAATTCGGCTTTAAGGAACGTATCCGCAGCGAAGAGGATGTCGTTCTCATCAGTGAACCCTGGACGAAAATCTATCTCAAAGACAGCCGGATTATCGAGATACGTGCCGAGCGAGGCGGGATTCCGCTGGAAAGCTCCATGGGAACCTTCAAATATCCTGAAAGCGGATTTTTGGAGGAAAAGGTTCGGCTAATCGTGTACCGACAGGAAGCGGCCGATACGACCCTGGAACTGCGGCCGCTGGAATTGAAGGTGGAACTGGACCGGATTGTATTTGAACGGGACATGTCCCGCCTGGTCTGTTCCGGCCCGATTCATGCCCGCTCCGAAAAATTTGAGCTACAAGGCGAAAACCTCAGCCTGATATACGACCAGTTACAGGAACGTTTGCAGGAGCTGGAATTGCGAAACCTCCAGCAATTAACCATTGCTCGTGAGGCACTGGAATCCCGGGAAAAATCCCCTGCAGAAAAACCGTCAACCTCGTCCGTCGATACCAAGAAAAACGCCTCCGACAAGAAAAAAATACCTTACCGGTTCACCTTATTTAACCAGGTACATATTGATCTGGGCAAGGAACAAATACTGGCCGATCTGCTCGAAATCGTTACGGATATGGATGCCGGCCCAATGGAAGAGGATGTGCCGAAAACCGCCGATAAAATTCATCCGGCCGGCGAGCAAACTGCCGATACCGGTGAAACCGCCCTGTCTGCCGACGAATCCCAGCCGCCGGTAACCATCACCTGCAGTGGTTCGCTCCGCATCGCGGTCGCGGAGGATATCACCCCATCCGAAGCCGGGGACCAACTTCAAGTGCGGTTGGAAGGCAAACCCGCCCGTATCCTGCGCAACGGTAAACCGGTGGTGGAATCCGATATCATGATCTATGACCAGACCCTGGAACAATTCACGCTCAACAGCCGGGAAAATCGCCCGATCCAGTTAAGCATTTCCGAAGAATCCCGGGCCACCGCCCAGCAGGAAATTCAACTGGATATGCAAAATGGAATTGCCGCTCTGGTCGGGCCTGGCCAGGTGGAACACCAGACGCCGGACATGGACCAGCCGATGGTAATTGATTATCAGGACCGGATGAAAATGAAATTTACCCCCCAAACCGGTCCAAAAGACTATTCCCAGGATTCGCTGATGAATATCCAGATAGAAGAACTGGCCTTTGACGGCACCCTTCATATCCGGGATGAAAATGGCGAATTATCCGCCGGGCAGGGTTTGTTAACCTTCTATGAATCCGGCCAGCCGATTGACACCGCCAGCGCAGATCCCAACAACTACCCCATGCCTCCCATTCGTTCCATCGACCTGACCAGCCATATCCGGGCTCAGGGTGAGAATCTGAATTTATCGGCGGAAAAACTCACTGCCCATTTTGACCCGGCAAAAGACGGCAAATCGTTCCTGAAAAATGTGCAGCTCGCCGGCAATGTATATTACGAAGATCCGAACTATCTGATCGAAGCGGGGGATAAAATTACCCTGGAATTTGCCGCTGAAGCGGAAGGCCCAGCCGCCTCTAAAATCCCAGACCAACCTCAATCACTATCCAGTCTGGGGATCGATCAACTGTGGAAAGACATCCAACCTGTTTATGCCCTGGCGGAAGGCACCGGCGGCAAATTCCGCCTCACCGCTAAACAGGAAAATTATCGGATTATCGGAGACCGTGCGGAAATCGATCTTCTCCAGGAAATCTGTACCGTAGCGGGCCAACCAGCCCAGGTTCTCCAGATGAATGGGCAAAACACCCTGGGTGGAAACCTGATTGTTGCGGACCTCAAAAAAGAATTCTGTCAAATGCCGGGCTCGGGTGTTTTGAATGCCCTCCTGCCCGGCGACCTGATGGGCAGCAGCTCCTCCAAACCGGTTCCGTTTCATATCGTCTGGCAGGAGGGAGCCATATTCGATCTGAAAAACGGTAATATCTCCCTCCGGAATGTCCAGGCCGACTCCCAATTTTCCCAAAACAATCAGCGGATGGAAAACCGGATTACCTGTTCCGGTATGACCATCCAATTTTTGATGGAACAATCTTCCCTTCCCAATCCGGAGGTCTCTGCTGAAAAGGAACCTTCTCTTTCCTTCGTGAACAAAGATACCCTGAAAAACCTGGATACCTTCACCGCGGAAGGGCCTTCCGTATCTTTTATCAGTAAAGGATTCGACCCGTTAAACAACGAGTTATTGTTCAGCCTGCAAATGGAAGCCCGGCAACTGACCTTCGACAAGGCCGCCAATACCCTGCTGGCCCAGGGCAAAGGCTGGATTGAAATGATTGACAATCAGAAATCGAAGGACGCACCGAAAACCGAAGAAAATCCTCAGGATCCTCTGGCAAATATGTTCAGCAGCCGCGGTCCCAGCTATACCCTGGTGAATTTTATGGATCAGATGCATCTGCAGCCGGACCAGAAGAACCTCCAATTTACCGGCGGTGTTTATATGGACCATATGCCGCTGCCGCTGCCGGAAAATGTCCAGCTTACCGAAGCAGGAATCCGCCAAATCGAAGGCTTGATGCGGCTAAACTGCCAGGATCTTGGTCTGGCTATGGCAACGGCCGATATCAATGCTCAGAATACTCCCGCTGTCAGCATCGACATGGGCCAATTACAGGAAATCACCGCCGCGGGAGATGTTTTCCTGGAATATGTGCAAAAAGCCGGCTCCACCCATATCTTTACCTGTGAAAATCTGAACTTCAACCGGCAACAAAATCAGCTTCAACTGACTGGATCCGAAACCCTGCCCGTCCGCTTCAATCAGATGCAATTTCTGGACTTCACCTACGACCTGACCACCGGCCAATATCACGGCACTCCCTTCGGGCAAAGCGAATTCTCCACCCGTTAAACCTGACTTTGTTCACTATCATTAAATGTCTGTTTCTGCCGCAAAATATGGAAATAATGCTGGGCAAACCGATGGGCCTCATCCCGTACATATTGCAGCAGCCGCAGGGCCGGATGGCTGCGGGACAATCGGACCGGTTCACTGCGGGCCTGCACAAAAACCAGCTCTTCCTTCTTGGCCAGCGACACCACCATCGGCGGCTGGACGTCCATCAGCTTGAACGCCTCCATCGCGGCGTGCAGTTGCCCGATTCCGCCGTCAATCAGGATCAGGTTCGGATATAGCTCGTGATTCGCGCCC
>JAKJEP010000247.1:0-3206 GCA_022705365.1 Planctomycetota bacterium
TATTACCGGTATGCCGGGTGGGGGAAAGAATAGCAAATCCTGCATTCGAATCCCCTATACGAAGCCTATTTAAACCATAACTCTCCAGACTTTTTTACTGATTGCGGATTCCGAACGGGTACCGATTCAAGATCGTCAAATTTTTGAGTTCACAGGTTATCCACAATAGGATTTGGGGTGTGCAAAACGTGTGGAAAATAAAATATTTTTTGGTGTAACTGATTGTCAAATCCTTTGTGCCGGCGTGTGGATAAGAAAAGTGGAGAAATTTGTTTGCAACGGATTTAGTAACGTTTAATATGTTCCTTGTCGAGTGAAGGAAATGCAGAAGCCTTCGCGATATGTTGTGGATTCGTTGCTGTTCAACTCAAACTAACGATTATAGTTATTTGCTATAGATTTGTTATGGAGAAAAGCGTGGATATAAGCTGTCAATCCCCGGTGGAAAAAATAAATGAAGCGATCGCCCAGAAGATAGGGCAGCAGCGTTACAAGATCTGGTTTAAGAATTCCACCCGATTGATTCTGGAAGGGAATTATGTAAAGGTGGGGGTGCCGAATCTGTTTATCGGCGGCTGGATCGAAAATCATTTTACCGCGCAGATTCACGCGGCGGTCTCGGAGATATTGAAGAAGCCGATGAAGGTGATATTTGCGATTGATCCGGAGTTATTCGGCAGTCAGCGGCGCCGGCAGCTGGACAGTCAGGCGGAGAGTGTTTCTAAAACGACCAATCCGAATGTGCGCCGGCGGCGGGGCCTGTCTTCCGAAAAGCCGCAAAATTTGCGGTTTCGGCTGGAGAATTATGTGGTAGGCCCTTCCAACCAGTTGGCCTATAATGCCGCTCAGACGATCGTGCATGAACCGCGTAGTCACTATAATCCTCTCTTTATCCATGGAGGGTGCGGGTTAGGGAAAACTCATTTGCTGCAAGGGATCTGCAACGCCATTGAGCAGACCCGGCCCCATGCGAATATTTCGTATGTGTCGGGAGAGGAGTTTACCAATCAGTTTATACTGGCCTTGAAGATGGGGAAGCTGGATGCTTTTCGGAATCGGTTCCGACAAACGGATTTGCTGGTAATTGATGACATCCATTTTCTGGCCAGTAAAAAAGCTACGCAAGAGGAGTTTTTGCATACCTTTAACGCGATCGACGGAGCCCGCAATCAGGTGGTGATGGCCTCGGATGCCCATCCGAAGATGATCGGCCAATTGTCGGAGAGTCTGGTGAGCCGGTTTATCTCCGGGATGGTGGTGAAGATTGAGGCGCCGGAATTTGCCACGCGCTGCGCGATCTTGCGGCAGCGGGCGCGGGAGATGGAGAAGGAGGTACCGGATTCGGTGGTGGAATATATCGCCGAAAATCTGCGTGCGAATGTGCGGGAGCTGGAGGGGGCACTGCTGAAGGTGGTGGCATATTCCTCTCTGAGCCGCACCGGGATCGATCTGGCGATTGCCCGGGAGGCGCTGGAGGATCATATCACCCGGGCGGATCCGATTATGCATCTATCGGATATCGAGGCGTCGGTGGCGACCTTTTTCGGGCTGACGCCGGCGGATATCCATTCGACCAAGAAGACCCGGACGATCAGCCTGGCCCGTTCGGTGGCGATGTATCTGGCGCGAAAGCATACGCCGATGTCCTTCCCGGAGATCGGGAAATTCATGGGCAACAAAAATCACGCGACGGTGATTCTGGCTTGCCGGAAAGTGGAATCCTATTTGAACAATCAGGAAAAACCGGTGATCTGGGAGACGCCGACGGGCCGGCGGGAGATGCACATTGATATCCTGCTGAGACAGCTGGAAGGGGCAATGGCCAGATAAAGGGATTGTCCCTATAGGGATAAAAGAACTGGGAGGACCATAAGGCGGAGGAAAATCCTTTCGGGCCGTGGGGGTAGTTTTGCTTTCCTTTCTATTTGTGCTATACTTCAAAATGAGAAATTGATTTACCCATCTGGTGTTACATCTCTTCAGCCAGTCAAGATCATCCAACATTCGGTGAGTTTCTCCATATGCTGCTTCATAAGGAGATACAGGAATGTTTGAATCGGGCATAAAGTCATGCGGGGCAATGTGTAAAGGGATAGTGGATCGGACATCCGATCAGGAGGTTGTGTCATGAAACTCGCGTTGCAATTCTGGATGGTGATAATTTTGGTGGTTGCTTTTGGTGCGATAAGCGCCTCAGCCGACTGGTATTATGATTATTTTGACTCGTTTGACACCGAGAAGGCCCAGGCGGACAGTTACGACCATTCGATTTTCTGGCCGGAAGCGGCGTTTCCGCCGGCGGAGCCCTGGCTGTATTTCAGCAGCAACTGGGGTAAGCCGCCGCGCGGGCTGGTGTTTATGGATTATCTGGGGGCATGGGCCTACCTGAATTACTGTTTTCCGCTGGGGCCGATGCCGGCGGATATGGCGGTAGCGGGGGTTATCGAGTTTGATGTGGGGTACCTGCCCGATAGTCCGGGGTCCTATCTGGCCTATTCGATCTCGCCCGACGGGCATATCTGGACCATTCCCATGCTGCTGGAGCCGGGCCATCATCACATCCCCGTAGGCTCAGCGCAGGCGACCTGTTATATTGGTCTGCAGGGGACGAAGGCGTTTATCGATAATCTCCGGGTCCGTCTGGTTTCACCGCCGCCGGATATCCGGGTCCCCGATGATTATGCGACCATTCAGGAGGCGATTGATGCGGCAGCGCCGGGGCAGATCGTGGAAGTGGCCCCCGGCAGCTATAGCGGGAGCGGGAACTGGGACCTGGACTTTCGCGGAAAGGCCATTACGCTCCGCAGTCTGATGGGGCCGGGAGAAACCATTATAGACTGTCTGGATGACAGCGGGGTGGGGCCGGCCGGCCATCGGGGCTTTTACTTTCATCAGGCGGAGGGACGGGATTCTATCCTGCGCGGTTTTACCATCCGGAACGGATTCATCCCCGGTTCGGAACTGCCGCCTTTTGATTCTGTGACTCCCTGGCCGGCGGATCCTGCGCTTCCCATCGGCGGCGGGATTTTCTGTGAGTATGCCGGGCCGACGATAGAAGATTGCATCATCGAGAAGTGCCGCACGGAGCTGGGCGGGGGGATCGGCTGTGTGGGCGGCAGCGCCCTTATCGGTTCCTGCCGCATCCTCGGTTGTCATGCCGGCGGCCTGGGACCCGCCGAATCGGGCGGCCGCGGCGGCGGGATCGG
>JAKJEP010000247.1:3216-5210 GCA_022705365.1 Planctomycetota bacterium
CCGCCGAATTTGTAATTCAGGATTGTTGGATCCAGAAAAACCTTGGCTATTACAACAGCCGGGGCGGCGGGATTTTTGCCTATGGTGCGGAGGTGGGCATCCAGCAGTCGATCCTTGCCGGGAATCGTGCGGACGGGAATATGATCGGCGGCGGTCTGTACGGCGGGCCGGGCTGCCACATTCGGCTGCAAAACTGCCTGTTGTACGGCAATCTCGCGGAGAGCGGCGCGGGGATCTATACGGAAAGCAGTCCGGAGGCGGTGAATACCACTCTGCTGGTGAAAAATTGTACCATAGCGGATAATCATTGGAATAGTTCCATGCCGCCTTTCCCGGGTTGCGGGATTCATTCCGATGGCAGCGATATTCAGGTGCGCAACAGCATTGTCTGGTTCAACGATATGCCGCAACTGCTCCTGATGAATCCGCCCAGTGAAAGTCCGGTGGTGTATTCCAATGTGCAGGGCGGCTGGATGGGGGCGGGGAACATCAATGCCAATCCCTGGTTTGCCGACCGGGCGGCGGAGGATTATCATCTGCAGAGTATTACGGGACGTTATGATCCGCAGTCGGGGCAGTGGGTAAGCGATCCGCTGCACAGCCCGAGTATCGATGCGGGAGACCCGGCCGATCCGGCGGCGGATGAGCCGCTGCCCAACGGCGGCCGCATCAATCAGGGGGCCTATGGCGGCACCTGGCAGGCCAGCAAAAGCCGCGGGCCGAATCAGGAACCGGTGATTCTCTTTTCTACTGAGGAGTCCTTCGTGGCGACCGCCGGTCCGCACGCGGGCGAACTGATTAGCCATGGTGATCTGCTGGATACGACGGGCCGGGTGGTCCTGCGAAATGGATTCCTTACCCGGAAATTTCATCCGGAACCGCCAACGCCGGATTATGGGCTGGATGGTATCCAACTGGGGCCGGGGACGGAGGTGTTTTTCTCTCTGGAAGAATCTTTCTGGGATGAGGCCCTGTCGCAGATGGTCGGGCATGGGGACTGGCTGTCGGATCAGGGCACGATTGTCCATACCAATGCCTGGCTGCTGCAGAATTTTCATCCGATGCCTTCTCCCGGACCTTACGACTATGGGTTGGATGGCATGTTCGGTTTCCAGCAAGGGCTGGCATTTTCGATAGAGGATAGTTTTTCCGATGAAATTTTGAGCGGCATGGTAAAGCATGGGGACCTGCTTAGTCCGGCGGGAGTCATTTTGCGGACCAACGATTCCCTGCTGCAGAATTTTCATCCGATGCCTTCTCCGAATCCGGATTACGGCCTGGATGCCGTACAAGTGATGTCCCTGGGAGAAGTATGGTTTTCCATCGAGGAGACCTTCTGGGATGAAGTGCTGGGGCAATCGATCGGTCACGGAGATCTGCTCTCCGATACCGGCAAGGTAATCAAGACCAATCAGCAGCTTCTGGCGGCCTTTTTCAATCCCACCGGTGAGGTACATGCGGATCTGGGATTGGATGCCCTGTGGGTGGGGCCGGGATGTGTGCGGCCGCCGTCGGCAGACCTGAATGGCGATTGCCGGGTGGATATTTATGATCTGGCGATTCTGGCGGGCGAGTGGCTGGATTGCGGCTGGGAACCACAGGAGTTATGTAATTCGCAGTAGCCTCTTACCCCGAATATATTTGATGAATGAAAGGAAATAAAATAAAGCTATAGAAAGTTAGTCCGGTTTTTTGAGGTCTTCGGCGGTGGGCAGGTCCTTGAGGGAGTTGAGGCCGAAGACCTGGAGGAATTTTTTGGTGGTTCCATACAGGAGGGGCCGGCCGAGTTCTTCCGCGCGGCCGACGATTTTGACCAGGCCCTTGTCGATGAGCTGGCGGATCATCTCGCCGGCGGCGACGCCGCGAATGGCCTCGACATCGACGCGCATAATCGGCTGTTTGTAGGCGATGATGGCCAGGGTTTCCAGGACGGCTTTGGAGAGCCGGTTGCGGCGTTTGATCTGGAACATCCGGCGGATGTAAGGGGCGAACTC
>JAKJEP010000247.1:5220-5494 GCA_022705365.1 Planctomycetota bacterium
GGCGGGGGAAAGTTTGCTTTCCGCCCGGACATGGAGGAGCTTGCCCAGCCAGGGATTGAACGGGGAGAGGGTAAGCATCTGGTAGCCGCCGGCGATGCCTTCGATGCGGAAGGCGCAGTTCATTTGTTCGTATTTTTGGTTCAGTTCGTCGATGTGTTTGCGAACTTCCTTGACGTCGCTGGTGCCGAGGATATCGACGATTTTCTGGGGGGTAATGGGTTCGTTGGTGGCGAAAAGCACTGCTTCGATGACGGCGGGGGTGGAGATGGGAAAA
>JAKJEP010000248.1:0-421 GCA_022705365.1 Planctomycetota bacterium
CTCAAGGTGAGTATAGCGTTGCTCGCTGGACGGCCCCCGCGGCAGATGAATATACCATTTCCGCCAGATTCCGGGGCACGGGCTGTTACACTACCACGGATGTTCATATTCTCTGCGGCGGCCAGCCGGTCTTTACCGGTTTTATTAACGTGCGGGGCTGGGGCGACTGCTGCGAGTACACCAGTACCATGAAACTGGCGACCGGTGAAACTATGGATTTTGTCGTCGGGTGGGGTGGCAGCTTTTCGAACCATGGCACAGCAGCCGGACTGGCTCCCTGGACGGATACCACAGAAGTCCGGGTGATCATCCGATCCGGAGAAGGAACTCCATACGATCTGGCCGCCGATTTCTCCAACTCCAGCAATCACAACGGGCCGTGGAGCTACGGCTGGCTTGCTCCGGCGCCAGCCCCTGACGC
>JAKJEP010000248.1:431-5491 GCA_022705365.1 Planctomycetota bacterium
TTCACCGCCTATGGCAAATGTGAAACCATGAACACCCCGAATATCGGAGGGATCTGTAATCCCGGTTCCACCCAGTGGGAGAATATCCTGGCCGACCTGCACACCTATCCGCGCTCGCCGCACCGGGGACTGGAAATCGAGCGGCTTCGTACCATAGCCTGGAATGATCAGCCCCTCTTCCTTGCCGAATACGGCATGGGCAGCGGCACGCACTTTCCCAGAATACTGCGGCACTATGAGGCCCACGGCGAGGAATCCTATCACATGGCGAAATCCTATGAGGATATGCTCACCCGCTTTCTGGCCGACTGGGACCGCTGGAAACTTGGCGATACCTTTGCCAGCCCGGAAGATTTCTTCGACAAGTGCCTGGCCAAAATGGCCGGCCTGCGCCGGATGGGCATCAACGCCCTTCGCTCGAATCCGGCCATCATCAGCTACAATGTAACGGGTACCCATGACACGGCCGAGGCGTATTCCGAGGGAGTGATAACCGCCTTTCGCGAACACAAACCGGGCACCTTTGATGTTATGTGCGATGCCTTTTCCCCGCTGCGGTGGTGCCTTTTTACCGAACCGGTCAGCGTGTATCGCGGCGGAAAGGTAAAGCTGGAAGCCGTCCTTTCCAATGAGGACGTGCTCAAACCGGGTGAATACCCCGTCCTTTTACAAGTGCTGGGACCGCATGATGAACGTATTATCGAACGCACCATCAGCGTTACCATCCCTGCGAAAGCAGGCAACGTGGAACCGCCGTATGCCATCCCAGTTTTCTCCGAAGAGCTGCCCGTCGATGCCCCTTCGGGCCAATGCCGCTTTGTGGCCCGATTATTGAAAGGCGGCGCCGCCACCGGCGAATCCGTCGATTTCTACGTTACCGATCCAGCCGATATGCCCGCCGTGAAAACCGAAGTTACCCTTTGGGGTGAAGATCAGGTACTGGCTGACTGGCTGAGCGGCCACGGCATCAAGACTCGTCCGTTCGCTGCCGGCAAACCCACCCGCCGCGAGGTAATCCTGGTCGCCGCCCAGCCGGGCGGCGCGGGTGATGCCGCCGCCTGGCGCGAACTGGCCGAACGAATGGCCGCCGGTTCTGCCGTGGTCTTCCTGTCGTTGGACGTATTCCAAAAGGAAGGAAACCCGCTGGGCTGGCTGCCGCTGGCCAACAAGGGCTCCATGGGAATAGTAAGCGAGTATTTCTTCCCCCAGGTTTATATCCGGGATGAATGGGCGAAACGACACCCGATTTTCCAAGGTTTGCCGACCGGCCTGATGGACTACGTTTTCTACCGCGAGATCATCCCCGATTGCCGCTACTCCGGCCAGGACACCCCCGATGAAGCCGTCGCCGGCGCCTTTCGCACCGGCATGACCTACAACTGCGCGGAATTGATGCTGACGGTATATAAGTTCGGAGCGGGTAAATTTATTCTGAATTCCCTGCGGGTCCGCCAGGCCCTCGGCCAGGATCCCACTGCCGAATATCTGCTTCGGAACATGCTAAATTATGCAGCTCTAAATATTGATAAACCGGCTGTTGCCTTACCGAATGATTTCGAGGAACAACTCAAGGCGATTGGATTTTAGATAGAAGTAAAAATGCATTCGAAGCAATGATAACAAGGAGTCTGATTATGAATTTAACGAAAATTATTTGTACCCTGGTTCTTCTGATGGGGATCTGGTTCTTTTCGCCAGGCTGTCATAACGGTACCGGCCAGACGCCCGGTCAGGACTTGCAATCCTACCAGGCCATGGAACACGACAACCTGAAAACACAGTTGTCGGATATGAAAAAATCCCAGGAACAAACCAAGGCGGCTCTCCGCACCGTTACCGAGGGGTATCAGAAACTCAAAGATCAATCGAATCAAGATAAGATCCGAATCGGTGAACTGGAGGGGAATTTACTGACCTGTGCGACTGAGTCGGCCAAGATTCAGTCTCAACTCCAGGAACAGATAAAAACACTCACCCAGGAACGGGATGCGGCCGTTGCAAAAACGCAGGAACTGCAGACCGCCGTCAATACCCTGAACACACAAATGGCAGAGAAGGACAAAAAAATTACCGAATTGGCGGCCCAGACTGCGGAAAAGGACAAGAAAATTGCCGACCTGGAAACCCAGGTCCAAACCCTGCAAAACTTCATTGCGGAGATTCAGAAAAAACTTCAGGATGCATCTGCGATGTAATTAGCAGCTAAAGTTTGGCAAAACCTGATTCGCCTGTTATCTGCCCAAAACAATTCGGCTGGGAATGAATTCCTGCGCCATTCTCCATTGTTTCAATCCAAACGGAGTGATTTTTTAATATTTGCACAGGTTCTGATGCTTTTCATATTTCACGGATGGCTTGTTCCCGCTACAGATCCCAACACCCGGACCACCTGGATCATTTCCTTTACATCATGCACCCGGATTATTTGAACACCGGCCATAGCACACCAGGCCACCACCGCTGCGGTACCGAACGTCCGCTGTTGCGGCTCCTCCATCTGTAAAATCGTGCCAATAAACCTTTTCCGACTCGGCCCCACTAAAACCGGCACTCCCAACCGGTGAAAATTTTTAATAAATCGAATCAGCGTCAGATTATGTTCCAGATTTTTTCCAAATCCGATCCCCGGATCCACAACCAGCATTTCCCTGGGAATTCCGGCATCTAAAGCATATTGAATTCGTCTGGCCAGAAATGACATAACGTCCGCCAGCACGTTGTCATATTGCGGCGCCTGCTGCATATTTTCCGGATCCCCCTTCATATGCATCAACACCACAGGCACCTTTACCCTGGCCGCCAGAGGCGTCATCGCCGGGTCAAAATACAGGGCAGAAATGTCATTGATCATACTCGCGCCGGCATCTAATGCTGATTCTGCGACCCGGGCCAGGCGGGTATCAATACTGATGGGAACCTCCGTTTGTCGGGCCAGTTCTTTAATTACGGGGACTACCCGCCGTATTTGCTCATCCGCTGCTACCGCCTGCGCGCCGGGCCGGGTGGACTCACCTCCGACATCGATGATACCCGATCCCTCCGCTGCCATCTGTAAACCCCTGTCCACAGCCCGGCCGCTATCCAGAAATTCCCCGCCGTCGCTGAAGGAATCAGGCGTTATGTTTAGAATCCCCATCAGCACCGGCACCGGCTGTAAGGGGATTGGTTTTCCCCGAAAATTTAAATAATATTCCTTCATCTGCCACTTAACCGAATTGTTTTCATTTCATGATTTTCCCAGCCATACTCCATTAGAAAACGAAAAGACAAGAAAATATACTTTCACCCCCTTTGTTTCTTTATCACATCAATTGGCTTCTCAGAACAGCAGTTCACTTGGCAGCCGCCAGACACTCCTGACTTTCTACTGTAAAATACTTGTAAGCATTTGTCAGGTGCTTCCGCATCGCGTCTTCCGCTGCCTGGGAATCCTTGGTCATTACCGCGTCAAAAATTGCCTGATGTTCTTGAATTCCGCCCTTTATCGCATCCTCCGAAGTATTGATGGGAACATAGCGGAATAAGCTATTCAACATTGTGCTCTGCATCGACAATACGCTGTTATCACACTCATTGGCTAGTAAATTATGAAAATGCAAATCCGCCATTCGATGCTGAGAGGGATTAGCAATCGTTTTTTTCATCGTCTCGAAAACACGTTCTAACTGCTTTCGAGCAGCAGAGGATAAGCTATGTGCCGCTTTCCGGGCAATCATCGGTTCGATAATCATCCGGGCTTCCATAACCTCATCCAGATCCGATTTACCAAAACTTTCGATTAATTTAGATAAAAAGCCCAGACTCCGAACCGGATTAAATTGTTCCAGATACCACCCGGTTCCATGCTGGGGACGTAACACTCCCAAGGCCTTCAAACTCATTAGAGCTTCCCTGATTGCGCGGGTTCCCACGCCCAAAATATTACACAACTCCTTCTCGGTAGGCAACTTATCCCCACTTTGAATCTTACTGTCACGGATGTATTCGATAATAGCCAAAATGGTCAAATCTGTCCGATTTGGCCTGTCCGAAATTTTTTGATATTCCTTAATCATACTTATCTACCCGAAAATAGAGCCATATATAACCGTACGACCATTCACAGAATATATTTATTATAGCATAACGGCAGTACGTGTCAATCACAAAAAAACTATTCCCTCAGGTAGCATAAGTATTTATTATGTCGTAAGTTATATCGGTCGTAAAAGAGGCGGCCTTATGAGAAAAACAATTTTCTATTAGCTGGGCCGTCTAATTTACCGAAAAGGACTTCTCCAATATCAATCCTTTATCCGGAGCGATCAGGAAATTTTGCACCTCATATTTTATTGTAAATTCCTTTGCACCAGATGGATAGGAAATTTTTAAATTCATCGCCCTGCCAGCCGGGAAAATTATCCGGTCTGGTCCTGCTCCGCCATTATTTTTCATCACAATATCAATGTGAGAAACGTTTTTCACATTATACCAGCAGGCTTTATCATCTTTCTTATAGGGTTCGGAAACCATCAGGCATTCTGCCAGCAGCGCCCCCAGCAGATCCGCCCGACCAATCAGCCTATTTTTATACCACACCATCGTACGACGCTGGTCCAAAGATTCTCTTATCCCTTCTAAACTTCTTTCCCGTGCAAATACCAGGGTTATGGTGCGATGATTCTCGCTGGTGTAGATGGAATCCAGTGACGGCTGGTGGATATCGGAATTAGCCAGTATGGTCAAATTCTTTTCCAGTGCCCACTGGTGCGCCTCCGGATAATATTCATCGCCATTGCAGATTTCGATACCATGCATCCAACCTTTTTCGTACAGCTCCGTCTGGACCGACCCCCACTCGGCCTTCCCATCCGGCCAGCCGGGGTGATTCCAGAACAAAAAAACTTTTTGCTCGGCAGCCGCCTGAAAGACCGACATAAGATCCTCTACATCCAGAGGTTCCGCATCCTTCAGGAAAATGGCATTGAAATGGCCCAAATTATCTGGATCCCGTGTGATTTCCGCTCCATGAATCAACAGGATATTCTTTTCCTTCGCCCGGTCCCGGACAATTTCATAGG
>JAKJEP010000249.1 GCA_022705365.1 Planctomycetota bacterium
TGGTTTGATGATATTACGGTGTATCAGCTTCCTCGGGTAATCTTGCGTACCGATAAACTGGGCAATGTTTTTGAAAGCCGCGATCCGGTTGAACTTCTCGTGGAAGTCGAGGGTGTTAACACCCTTGATTACGAAGTCAGCATGCGGGTTTACGACGCGATGGATTCCCTCTTAAGTCAGGAAAAATGGTTAATTTCCGGTGTAGGCACCGAAGAAAACACGCGAATAATTACCTTGCCTGACATCTCCGCGGGATGTTACCGCTCGGAACTCCTTATCCAGTCGGGAGGCAAGACAATCGCCACCCGGTCGTTGATATTCGGCAAACTCGGACCTTCCTTCGGGGAAATTACTGCCAGCGGTATGAATTTCGGCCTTTTGGTTTTGGATGAGGATGCCGGTAACTGGCCAACTATCCTGCGTTTAACACAGCTAAGCAACGCCAAAATGATTAAATTGCCCGTCTGGAAACGAGCCGAATCACACAACTCAGCCGCTGCGGCAGAGGAAAATCTGGATAATAAACTCATCCAGTTACAGCAGAATAATGTTGAAGCAATTGCCACTTTTTCGGAAGTGCCGGAAGATCTTGCAGTTAAGCTTCTGCACGGCCAGCAGAGCCTTCTTGACTTATTCAGCCGGGATTCCCATGATTGGCTGCCGCAGGTAGCGGTGGTTTTAGCCCAATATGCCCGACAGGTGCCATTTTGGCAAATCGGAACGGATATTTTTGATGAGGATATAACCTGGGATCCCCGAATCAAATATGTACTTACCACGTTACGCACAGAATTTGAAAAATTAATTCGAAATCCCATATTATTTACCCCCATACCAGGACTTCTGGATGTGAATCAGCAGCAGGTTGGTAATTCGTATGTTTCCGTGGCGATTTCAAGCCTGATCGTACCGGAGCAAATCCCTGATTATATCGCTGAATTTCACAAAAAAGGCATGAATCACATTTGGGCCGTCCTGGAGCCGATGACAGATAGTTATATCAGCAGGGATAATCGGCTGATCGATTTTGCCAAACGGATTGCTTATGCCAAAAAGTCAGAGGCGCAGGCGATATTCATCAATCATCCCTGGAGTGAAAAGGAATATAACGCACGTCTGGTAACGGAACCGACAGAATTGTTGCTGATCTATCGCACTCTGACTGATCAATTCGGGGGTACTCGCTATTTGGGAGAATTCGAACTAGCGCCAGGTGTTCCGGTTTTAGTGTTTGACCGCGATGGGCAGGGCTGTTTGTTTGCCTGGAATACCAACTATCATCCGGAGGCACCGCCGGCACAGAGCGAATTTGGTCTGTATCTGGGCAAAACACCGGTAGAGATCGATTTGTTTGGCAATTCCAAACCCCTGCCCATGGAAAATGGTATTGGGCGAATCCATCTGACCAATTGGCCGGTTTTTCTTTCCAGGGTGGACAGCCGGATGGCTATGTTGCGGGCCAGTATGAAATGGACCCCGGCAATTGTCGATGCCAGTGTGGCCCGGCAGAAGGTTCTGCTAAGTTTTGTAAATCCTTTTCGGATACCTATTTCGGGGCGTCTGCGATTCCAGCTTGATGAATCCCAAATGAACTGGGGTGTAGATCCGGTGGTATTTAATTTCTCGCTCCAACCCAACCAGTTGTTTCAGCAGGAAATTTATCTGAAATTACCCCGCAATGAAATCAGCGGCAGAAAAGAATTAACCGCCGTTATTGCGATTGATGCGGACCGGGCCTACTCGTTTTCCATGCCGGTTCCCTTTGAAATTGAGTTGCAGGGAATCGATGTGAGTATTTTTGCCCGCCGGATCAACCAAAAGGATCTGCTTATTCAGCAGGTAGTTACCAACAATAGCGAAGCGGATACCAATCTGACCAGTTTTATTGATTTTCCGGATGGCGATCATCAGGAACGTTCCATCCAGAAATTGGCACCCGGTTCGTCCACGACCAAAAGTTTTGTTTTTCCCAATGCGGAGAAATGGGTGGGAAATTATATCCGTATCGGGCTGCAGGATCCGCAGGGCAGCCGGCGTGTGAATTATCAGATTGAAATCAATTAAGGATCGCAGATAAATGAGTTCAGAAGAAAATCAGAAAGATATATCACCGCTTATGGATGGGCAGATGTGGAAAACCTGCCTGCCAGCTGTGAAGCAGGCCCTGACTATTCGTTTGACCGAGCAACGGCTGCTCCAGCTTTTCGGGGAAGGGAAACTATATGGTACGGTCCATACCTGTATCGGGCAGGAATTTGTTGCAGTGGCGGTGGGCCGGGCGCTGCGGGAAGACGATGTGGTTTTTTCCAACCATCGCTGTCACGGCCACTTTTTGGCGTATGCCGGTGATGTGGAAGGTTTGATCGCGGAAATCTTGGGCAAAAGCACGGGGGTATGCGCCGGGCTGGGCGGCAGCCAGCATTTGCAGCGGGATCATTTTTATTCCAATGGGATCCAGGGAGGAATGGTGCCGGTGGCGGCAGGGCTGGCCCTGGCTCAAAGACAGCGTAACAGCCGGGCTATCTCCATGGTATTTATTGGGGATGGTACTTTGGGGGAAGGGATTGTATATGAGACGATGAATATCGCCGCCAAATGGCAATTACCGCTCCTGGTGGTGCTGGAAAACAATCTATATGCCCAGTCCACCCCGCAAACACAAAGCTTTTCCGGTGAAATGGCGGCCCGGTTTCGAGCCTTAGGAATCCATACCCGTCACAGCGATAGCTGGAACTGGCCCAAACTGCTTTCGGATATGGCGGAATCGGCGGAGATGGTCCGTTCCAGCGGCCTGCCCATTTTTCATCAGGTAGATACCTATAGGCTAATGGCTCATTCCAAGGGAGACGATCATCGGAATCCACAGGAAGTCAGCGCGTATTGGCAACAAGACCCGCTGGAGGTAATCCAAAAACAAAATGGCGACGATCCGATTTTGCAGGCTATGACCAGTGAAATCCGGCAGCGGCTGGATCGGGCAGTGGCAATGGCGGAATCCGCATCTATTGTCGAAATAGGCGATAGCATCGGTCCGGTTCTTTCGCAGCCTGTCGATTGGCATCCCCTTACGTTTGAAAAAAAGAAGGTGGCGATGGCGATTCGTCAGGGACTGGCGGAGGCCCTGGCCCGCAAGTCGAATGTCATTTTGCTGGGTGAAGATATTGAGGATCCCTATGGCGGGGCTTTCAAGGTGACTGCCGGTTTGAGTGAGAAATATCCTGATCGCGTCCGGAATACACCCATCAGCGAGGCGGCCATTACCGGAATCGGTAACGGCCTGGCTCTGGCAGGTCATATCGCCGTTGTGGAAATCATGTTTGGTGATTTTTTGACACTGGCGGCGGATCAATGGATCAATCATGCCGCCAAGTTTCAGGGGATGTATAATCATCAGGTGCGGGTTCCCCTGGTGTTGCGAACCCCGATGGGAGGCCGGCGCGGATATGGTCCGACTCATAGCCAGTCCCTGGAGAAACATTTTCTGGGTGTGCCGGGTACACAGGTGCTGTGCCTTCATCATCGGTATTGCCCTTACCTACTCTATCGGGACCTGATTACCTCGGTTGATAAACCGACGTTGGTGATTGAGAATAAAATGTTGTATGGGCAGTATGCTCATTCGGAGCCGCCCGCCGGTTATCGTCTTTTCTTTTCTCATGAGCGGTTCCCCACCGCCTGGCTGCGTCCCGAAGGTAGGGCGGATGTGACGATTCTGGCCCTGGGGGCTATGTCGCTGGAAGCGGAAGCCGCGGCCGAAATTTTATTTCAGCAGCATGAGATTATTGCCGATGTATTTTTCCCGACCCAGTTGTATCCGCTGGATGTGAATTTTCTGGCCGATAGTCTGGCCATAACCGGCCGATTGCTGGTGGTGGAAGAAGGGCAGGGTTTTGTATCGTTGTCCAGCGAGATTCTCGCGCAGGTGGCAGAACATTTTGCCGGGATTCGCTGCCGCCGACTGGCTGCCTGGCCCGGCCCGATCCCGGCCTCCCGGCTGCTGGAAGAAAAAGTATTACCGGATACCAAAAGCATAGTTCGTAACATATTGGAGATGAATGGTGAATGCGGATATCCAGATAACCATACCGCGGGAAACGGTGAATGATGATTTTGTTACCCTTGTGAAATGGTATCATCCCAGCGGCAGCCGAGTGCAGGCTGGGGAAAGGCTGCTGAGTTTTGAGACCTCCAAAGCAGTCAATGATATCGAAGCGGCGGCGGATGGATATCTGGAAATTCAGCAGCCGGAAGGTGCCGATGTGCCCGTTGGGGAAGTGGTGGGATACGTACTGGCCCATCCGGTAAGTGGCAGGTCTGCATCAAAGGCGGGGGAGTCATTGCCGGCAGTAGCGGCGGTGGGCCAGCAGTTTTCGCAGAAAGCGCATCTGCGCATCGAACGAGAGGGGATTGATCCGCAGGTATTTGAGGGGATTGGACTGGTGCGGGAGGCGGATGTCATCCGGTTTTTAAATGGTGTGCAAAAACCGCGAGAACCACAACCGCAGGCTGCTTCATTGTCGGTTCCACCGGTAACTCAAACGGTCCCACCGCCCAAGAAAAGCTTGCTTTTCGATGCCCGCAGTTCCGCCCGTGACCGCGGCAAAGGGATTTTCTGGCTGGCGTGCAATTATTTTTTCCGGAATTATCTGTTGGGTAATCTGGTCCGCTGGGCGCCGCGGGGAGTAATTCTCTGGCTGCACCGGTTACGCGGTGTCCGTATGGGCACAGATTGCTTTGTCGATCCCACTGCCCTGCTGGAAACGGCGTATCCGGAAAAAATTACCATAGGCAACGATGTGCGAATCACGGCCCATGCTGTCATTATGACTCATATCAAAGGCCCGCATTATCTGCGGCAGACGGGCATTGCGCCAGCGGTTAGTAAGCCAGTCGTGCTGGAGGATCATTGTTTCATCGGGGTGAATTCCGTGATTATGCCCGGTGTTACCGTGGGCCAGGCTGCGATTGTCGCCAGCGGCGCGGTGGTGGTGAATAATGTTCCCGCGTACAGTATGGTGGCGGGCAATCCTGCCAGGGTGATTAAACGCTTCCCTCATCCGGAGGAAGGGAAACTGAAATATGATTAGCCCCGTCCAGCCTCTGAACGCCTTTTGTGTGGATCTGGAGGAATGGTTTCACATCTGCGGCGTGCATACTCGGTATGACGATCCGGCGAGCTGGGATCAGGCTCCGTCATGCGTGGAAAAGGACACGGAGGTTCTGCTGGCGATGCTGGACGAAGCGGGAGCGAAGGGGACGTTCCTGACAATCGGCTGGCTGGCGGAAAGATATCCCCGGCTGATACGGCGAATCAGTGAGCAGGGGCATGAAATCGGCTGTCACGGCTATTACCATCAGCTGGTTTATGAACAGTCTGCCGCCCAGTTCCGGGAGGAAATCCGCCGCTGCCGGAACATCCTGCGGGAAGTCAGCGGGCAGGAGGTGCTTTGCTTCCGTGCTCCGGGCTTCTCCATAAAACGGCAGTGT
>JAKJEP010000024.1 GCA_022705365.1 Planctomycetota bacterium
GGAAATACGGTATTTTGCCACCGCCGCAGAACTGCGGGGATGCGGGGATGGAATATCTTTACTTTGATTTCAATCGGGACTGTTATATCGATTTGCAGGATTTTGCTTTATTCACAAAGGAGTGGCTGTATTGTAACGATCCGGAAAACAGTAATTGTCTTGATTATTGGGATCTGATGGCCCAGCGGGAATATGAAGAGGCGGCGGACTGGGTAAAGGATAAATTTACCGGAAGTGCGCCGGCGGTGCCGTTTTCGTTTGTTTATGACGGGGCAGCTTCGGATGAAATTCTATCCGGCTGGCCATTGAGCCAAAGACAGGTGTCCCTGGATGCCAATCGGACGCAATATACCCTGACTTACACCGATCCGGCGACGGGACTGGAAGTGAAATGTATAGCGATAGCCTATAACGATTTCCCCACTGTCGAGTGGACGGTTTATTTCAAGAACACTTCCGACACAAATACACCGATTCTAGAGGATATTCTGGCTCTGGATGATGTGTTTACCAAATTGAATGGCCAGGATTTTCGGCTGCATCATTTCAAAGGTGCTCCTTCGACATCGAATGATTATCAACCCTACGACACTCTGTTAGAGCCGGAAACTAAGAAAATCCTCAGCGCCGCCGGCGGTCGTTCCACCAATAAAGACATGTCATACTTCAACCTGGAGACTGGAGATAAAGGTGTAATCGTGGTGGTGGGTTGGCCGGGTCAATGGTCCGCCACACTTGCTCGCGACACCCTTAATAGCGTCAACATTTCCGCCGGGCAGGAATTAACGCATTTACGGCTGTATCCCGGTGAGGAGATTCGCAGCCCGCTGATGGTGGTGCAGTTCTGGCAAAAAGACTGGCTGCGCTCGCAGAATATCTGGCGGCGGTGGATGCTGGCCCATAACCTGCCGCGCCAAAACGGAGCGTTGCCGGAGCCGATGATGTCGGCGTGCAGTTCGCATCAGTTTAACGAAATGTGCAATGCCAACGAAACCAACCAGAAATTATATATTGACCGGTATGTGGAGGAACAAATTCCGCTGGATTTCTGGCATATGGATGCGGGGTGGTATATCACCAGCAACTGCTGGCCGGGGACGGGGACCTGGGAAGTGGAGACCAGCCGCTTCCCCAACGGGCTGCGGGCGATTTCCGATCATGCTCACGCCAACGGCATGGATATTATTTTGTGGTTTGAGCCGGAGCGGGTTACCTCGGGCACGTGGCTGACGAACAATCATCCCGAATGGATTCTAGGCGGCAGCGGGGGCGGGCTGCTGAATCTGGGCCATGCGGACGCCTGGAACTGGCTGGTCAATCATGTCGATGGATTGATTAACAGCGAAGGAGTGGATTTGTACCGGCAGGATTTCAATATGGACCCGCTGGGGTACTGGCGCGGGGCGGATGCCGCTGACCGGCAGGGCATGACGGAGATCAAGCATGTGGTGGGTTATCTGGCGTATTGGGATGAGCTGCGGCGGCGGCATCCGGATATGCTGATTGATACCTGTGCTAGCGGCGGTCGCCGCAATGATCTGGAGACCCTGCGCCGCTCGGTCCCGCTGCTGCGCAGCGATACCATTTTCGGGCCGGTGGATCAGCAGTGTCATACCTATGGAATTGCGTTCTGGATTCCCTATTACGGCAGCGGCCAGCGTGCTCAGGATACCTATACTTTCCGAAGCTGCATGTTACCCTATAATACGGCTTGCTGGCAGATGCTGACTAGTGAATTGGAACCGAATCCCGGCATAAATTATGACTTTGTGCGGCAAAAAACTACCGAATGGCGCAGCATTAACCAGTACTATCTGGGTGACTATTATCCGCTCACAGACTACAGTCTGTCCAACGGCGACTGGATGGCCTGGCAGTTTGACCGGCCGGACCTGGGCGAAGGGATGGTGCAGGCGTTCCGCCGGGCCGGCGCCGCGGTTTCCAGTATGATTTTAAAGCCCAGAGGGCTGGACGCGGACGCCTGGTATATCGTGAAAAACCTGGACGAGGCCGTCGGCAGCCGGATCTATGGCAAGGACCTGCTGATTCAAGGTATAATCGTCAATATCCCCTCCCAGCCGGGAGCGGCGGTAATAACGTATCAGAAGGATAATTAGTAAAACTACGTAATACTCTCGGCAGCGGAATCTTTTATTTTCCGGATTGACCGGCGGAAGTATTTCCGCTACCATCTCCGCCTGATTGCTGCCTATGCTATAGTATGGAGTTATGGAAAAATGGTAGATATTGACTATGATAATATTGGTTCTCTATTAGAGGACCTCTCGGCCCGGATCCAAAAGATTCGGGACTCTCTTTGACATCCCCGGCAAAAAGAAGAAGCTGGCGGAACTGGAAGAAACCATGAACCGCCCCGGCTTCTGGGATAATGCGGAAGCCGCCCAGAAAACCGTCAGCCAGCTCAAAACCATCAAAGCCCAACTCGATCCGCTGGAAAAAGCTTATAAACAACTGGAAGATGCGGTTCTTTTCTGGGAAATGGGCCAGGCGGAAAACGATACCCAGACCAAGCAGGAAGTTGCTGATTCCCTGCCGGGCTTGCAGGAAATGGTGGATAAGATCGAACTGGCTTCGCTGCTCAGCGGGAAAAACGATCCGCTGGATTGTTTTTTCAGCATTCACGCCGGGGCCGGCGGCACGGAAAGCTGCGACTGGGCCAATATCCTGCTGCGGATGTACACCCGCTATTTCGACCGGAGCGGCTATGCCTATGAGGAGCTGGACCTGACGCCCGGCGAAGAGGCGGGGATTCGGTCGGTCACGATGCGGGTGAAAGGGGCCTATGCCTTCGGGTATCTTTCCTGCGAGATGGGTGTCCACCGGCTGGTCCGCATCAGCCCCTTCGACGCCAACAAGCGGCGGCATACCAGTTTTGTGGCGGTGGACGTCCTGCCGGACCATGGAGCGGCTTCCGAAGTGGAAATCAACGAAAACGATATCGAAATGGAACTCTATTGCCGGGCCAGCGGGGCCGGCGGCCAGAACGTCAACAAAGTCGCCTCGGCGGTTCGTATCCGGCACAAACCCACCGGGATCGTCGTCAACTGCGTTTCCGAGCGGAGCCAGCATCAGAACCGGGCTCTGGCCCTGGCGCTATTGAAATCCAAGATCGAGCGGATGGAACAGCAGAAACGCGATAAGGAAATGGCCCAGATGTACGGCGAAAAGGGGGATATCGCCTGGGGCAACCAGATTCGCAGCTATGTTATGCAGCCCTACCAGATGGTTAAGGACCATCGCACCGAACACCAGGTCGGCAATCCCGACAAGGTTCTGGACGGGGACCTGGATGAGTTCATCTTCAGCTACCTGCGCCTGCGGGCCGGTCGAAATGATAAATAATCGCCATAAACAGGTCGAGCAGTAAAATTCAGTTTCTGCCGGCCAGAAGAAAGATTTCGTTTTCCGGACGCAGGAGGCGAAGAAAAAACAAGCCTGCGCGGTAAAGGAACAGCGAAAGCCGGGCCAGAAACGCCAGCCGTCTTTCATAGCTAAAAGGCCGTACCTTTATGGTTTCGATGCGAAAACCGGCGGCAGCGACAAGATTGCCGAGGCTTTGGGCGTTCCAGGAAAATAGGTGCTGATTGGGATCATGGGCACGGTAGTTACGATAGCGGCGGCGGGTTTCGTGGGGTACATAGAGAAGCAAACGCCCGTTGTGACCCAGGAGCTTTTTCATCCGGTCCAGCATCGCCAGGGGATCGGCCGTATGTTCAAGAACGTGATGGCAGAGGACGGCGTCAAAACAGCCCAGATCAGCACGGTCCAGATTGGTCAGGAAGTGGATGCCGAACTTCTCGCAATCGCAGCGCCCGGCTTCGTTGAGGTCGTAGCCCCATTTTTCGCGGCAGGAGAGCAACCGCAGGTTATAGCCGCCCCCCACACCGAATTCCAGGACGCGGTCCGAAGGGCGAATATAAGGCTGGATTTTGCGGCAGCGCTGGCGGGAGATCACCTGTTGGGTAAATTCATCGGCGACTATCAGGGTGTAATAAACCTGACCGCGCTCGCCGCGATAATGCTGTTCTATATTGGACAGATGTTCAGGCATATAGGGACTACTATTACCAGATATCTTCTGATTTTACCGTATCATATTACACAAATCGTATTTTTTACCAGTACGATTATAAAGTATCGCTGGGAAAACAGCAAGACAAACGCAAAATCCGGATCAGGATAAAAACATCGGCAGATGGAAGACACAAAAATAACCGAAGACCAGAAAGGCGGCCAGTAAACCAATTGCAAAAATCCTGCCGGGCTTGAGAATTTGATATGCCTGCTGGGAAAGCAGCTTGGGCATCACCACAAACAAGCCGACCGCTACCCATATGGCCTGTAACGGGGTCAGCAGGATCCCATCCACCACCGCGGACAAACGAACCATAAACACCGGCATTTCTCCCAGCCAGTACACGATCGCTATGTTGGTAGCGAGAAAGAAAAGCAGAAACATGCGGAACTGGATTTTCCAGGTGAATTTTTGATTGAAACCGGGAATACAGATGCGAAAGGCGTCCGCCAGCATACGCGGCCAGCCGGCCAGAATGCCGATGAGCGTGGAGGTAAGTGCTGCGGCCCCAGCCAGCTTGAACAGCAAAGCCCCAGTAGAACCCCAATTCTGAGCAAAGATATTCGAAAGCGTAAAGGCCACTTCCTTGCCCAGCGGTGCCATATGACCGGGTCTCAAAATTCCCGCCCCGGCAACAAGAAAGGCACAGGTGGCGGTAATCCCAATCACAAATGCCAGCGTGGCATCCACATACAGGACCTTACACCAACCCTTGATTTTATGGGCCTGGTCTAATTCCATATTTTTCAGCATCGGCAGGTATGCCGATTTCCCATAACCCCGGCCGGCAGCGGCTCCATAACCCGCCCCCAGAACCCAGTAGCTGTAAAAAACCTGGCTGGCAAAACCGCCCGCTCCCCAGCCGATGAGCGGCAGTACCTCATTCCAGGGATTGGACGATACTCCCTGTAAATCCAAAGCCCACGCGGGAACCGAGGGAACCGGCAGGCGGAGGTTTTCCAGCAGAACCTGAAAACCGGGCAGGACATGGATAGCTACATAAATGACCCCCAGGATAATAATCAGGACGAAGATGCTCATCACAATTTTAAGCACATCAAAGATTCCCGACCAGACCACCAGCAGCGCAAACAACGCCACCGCCCACCCGGCGACCCAGTGCGGCCCGATCGGAATCATGCTGTGGATAAACGCCCCGGCAGACACGGTCAGCGAACCGATGGACATGATGGCCGCGATGAACTGCACGGCCAGCACGATCCAGACTACCCAGTGCGCCGGACCCGGAATGCGGGCAAACATATCAATCATCCCTTCGCCGGTGCAAACCGTATAACGGCCGCCGCTCATGCCGATCCAGTATTTCAGAAAGATGCCGATCACCACCGCCCAGAGTACCGAAGTACCCAGAATCGCCCCCGTCCGGGTGGCCAGGATCACCTCGCCGGAGCCGATATACTCCGCGCACCAGACCATCGAGGGTCCCAGCATCGCCAGGATCGCCAGGCCCTTGGGGGGAGTCGGAAGGGATTCCTGGCTATGGTTGATGGCTTCCATGAGCGCCTCCTTCAGTTAATTTTCCTGATTCCTTCCCGCCAGATGAGTTGGTCCATAAAATTACGCCAGCTTCGTTCCAGCCTGGACGGGTTGCCAAAATATTTTTCAAAATCGGCGATTCGCTCTTCCTCCGTATATGGCTGATCGGTAATCCGCAGGGCCAGGTCATAGATATAGTCAAACAGATTTTCATGCTGCTCTTCAACCAGGTAATAGAACAAGGCCCAGGCAGTCGCATAAGCCGACGCCATTTCCGACTGGCTGGGATTCTGATAAAACAGCTTATCATCCACGATCAGGTCTTTCAGACGGATGGGAGGGCTGCTGCTGAAGGTCTCCAGCCGTTTTCGATTGACCAGCCCCGGCTGATCCCATTGCCCTTCCTGCGGGGCCTCGAAATAAACCGCCAGCCCTTCCAGCAGCCAGACCGGCGTTGCAAAATACCGGCTGTGGATACCGCAAGTATAGGCCAGTTGATGGGTGCCCTCGTGGATGGTGATGCTGACATTTTGATTGGTATAAAACGTCCGCACTTTTTCAAATTCGGACTGGAGCGTCCGCGCATGCTTTCGCAATTCGTTCAAAAGTTCCTCGCCGGTCGCTTTTCGCTGGCTGCCGTCCGGGTCGGTGATAACATACTGCTGCGGCCCCTTACGCAGCGCTTCGGTCACTTCCCGCTGCTGCTGTTTTACGAGCTGCAACTGCTTGCCCACCTCGTCCCGCACCTTCAGGAACTGGCTGCCGTTTTCGGAAATGGCGTCATAAAAATAGCTCCGCCCGGTCTTGCCGGAATAAAATCCTTCGGAATAGGTAATATTTTCCGCCATTTTCTGGGCGTACTGGTAATACTGCCCTGCCGTATCAAACAGCACCACTTCCAGCCGGTCGGTCAGCGGGGCAGGCTCGAAATGCCGGTCCTCGAAAAAGCCCATGAACTCCTCGTACAGCCGTTCCAGCCGCTCGCCGGTCGTTTCCGCGAAAATATCCGCGCTGTTGTAGCAGATTCGATAATGCGGGGTGTTCAGAATCCGGAAATCCTCCCCTAGGTCCGCCAACATTTTCTCATCCGCCGCCGGGTTATCCGGGATATTGGCATGATGAAGCCGATATTCCCGAAATAACTCCCGGGCCTCTTGGTGATTCTTATCGATCAGCAGCGCCGTCCGCAAGGCCCGGCTATATTCGTTTTCCAGCTCCTTCTCCTGCGCCCAGCGGGCCAGTTCCACACAGGCATCCGCCCCCTGAAGGGAGGCTTCCTGCAGCCGGCCGATAAAAATATCCTCCGGCAGCGGTTTCTTCTCGATTGTTTCCACATCCGTTTTTCGCAGTTCGATGGAACCGGAGCGCAGCTCAATCACCACCGTCTCATGCCGCTGCGTCACCCGTCCCTCAAAACTGCCCCCATTTTTCAAGTACACCACATCCCCCGCGGCGAAACCGGCCAGCGACAGGCACAAAATCCCCGCCGCCGCCATAAATTGTCTATATGGGTAGAATCGGTTTCTCATGACTATCCTATCGGCTATCCGCCGATTCTTTATCCATTTTTGTCCAGCACGGCAATTACTTCGCCGGCAACTGCTGGTAACGGATCAACAGGCTGCTTTTCTCTTTCGGTAATTGAATGACCAGTTTTTCAGCCAGTTCCCGGCCGGGAATCGTCTTTTCCGTCCGCTGCCAGTTGTCATCGACAAATTCCACCTGATAATTGCTGGCCGGATCAAGCCCTCCGAGCTTTACCGTATATTCCGGCTGAGGGCACTCCTGCCGCCGGAAGGCCAGTACCATGCCCCGCCCGCAATCGGCCCGGTGGAACTGGAAGGCAGCCCACTGGTCCGCCGCCAGCGTGGGAGCGCTCAGCGGATAGTAGTCACCATACCAATATGGTTGGTTTGCCTTGGCCTCGGCCAAGGCCGCCTTGCCCTGATCCATGGGAAACTGTGGATCGAGACAATCGAACTGGCCGATAGTACCGGCGGTCGAGGAACTGCGAACGTCATAGGCTACCGGTGTCCAGGTGAAGGTGGTAAACAGCGGGATATAGAGACTGAGAGCCTGAGTCTGCACATGATTCAAAATCTCATGGTCCGGCCAGCAGGCCGTATCGCTGCGACACAGAAAAACCGCTCGCTTGCAGGTTTCCAGATCAATCCGCCGTCCGCCGCTGGCGCAGTTATCGATCCAGAGTCCCGGATGCCGGGCCAGCAATTCGTCCCACATGGCATAGTGTCCTTCCACATAGCGGATTTCCGTCATCCCCTGACGGTCGGGGGTATCATTGCCGCGCCAGAAATCCAGCGGGTCCATATTGAAGTCATTGCGATAGATGTCGATGCCGAATTCGGAGATTCGCTGGGAGAGCAGATCCGTCAGCCAGCGCCGGGCGTCGGGATCGTTGAGTTTGAAAAGCCCGCCGTTGGAACCGCCGAAAACCAGTTCTGGAAATTCCCGGGCAATGCGGCTGCCTTTCCCAACGCGTTCCGGCTCGAACCAGACGACGAATTTCATGCCCTGGGCGTGGCAGGCATCACTGATGGGCTTCAGGCCCCGCGGAAACTCTGGCTTGCATTCCCAGGTACCGACCCCGCTGGGAAAGCCGTCCTTGAACCAGAGGGCATCGATCCAATGAGCGGTACCGCCCAGCTCGTGAGTGAACTTGACCGCCGCCAACTGTGCCGCTTCGGTGGCAAATTCCGGACGCTGGTTGTGGCCGATATAGCGGTCGAAACACTGGGCCGCGACCGTCGGCAGCCGCAGGGGCCGGCCGTCCTGTTTGGGTGCATAATGAAACATCATCAGGCGGCGGAACCGCTGATGGCCCGTTGTGCGATCCCCCTTCCACGGCATCAGCAGGATGCGCGGACTGCGAATTTTCTCACCCGGATGTAATACGAGGTGTGTCAGCTCCATCCCCGCCCGCAGACGTGTGGGACCGTCTGTGGCCCGCTGCAGAGAGGCTGCCCATTGTCCCGACCAGCCGATGGCGGTAATGATACCTTGCCCGGCATATTCAAAGTTGAAAAAGGGCACCGCACCGGTATTCGACGGCCGGCCGCCGACCGGAGCCATCGAGATTTCCTGCCCGGCTTCCAGCGGTGTTTCATACGGCAGGAAGGTTTGCTCACTGCAATTGTCACCGGTGAGCCGGTACAGTATGGCCGTCTGCTGTGCTTCGTTCGTCTGTAACATTACATCCAGGGCCTGGATATTCTCGAGGATTGGAGTATCCTGCTGCCCCTGATTTTCAAAATAGAGCAGCCACTCCACAGCCGGATAACGGTTAAATGTTGTCACCACCGCTGTAACCGCAAGATTCGTTACCGGATCAATCCAAATGATACTCCGCTGTACCCCGTCCGCCTGTTTGGCAGTTTGTTCTGTTTGTTTCCATCCTTTGAGAAGTTGTGCACTTTCGATACCTCCATATCGAAAGGAAAACGGTACGGTGACGGCCAGGAATGATTTATCAGAATTGTCCGCTGATCCGCCGGTAAATGCCGCAACCGACCAGTCCTCTACAATTTTCACTTCATCCGAACCTGCCATAATGGCATCTTGGGGAGCATCGGCCGGCAGGCCGAATTCTTCCCCAACCTGGGCATAGCCGGCCACGGCATATGCCGCCACAATAAGAATACTCAAATAAACAGATAAAAATACGGACGGATGGTTTGAATGATCCATTGTGCAATTCCTTTCTGTACGAATCGTAAAACCTTCAAAATATACCCGAGTTTACATCTTAACCGACATTATCGGTTCACTCACTTATAACATTGTAACGTGTATAAATCGACAGGTATATTCTTTTTTTTGGAGAGAATTTAACTCTGGATTAATAAATCGAATTGCTCAGGGGAGAGGGCCTTTCGCAGTTTCTGCAGGGCCGCCAGTTCAATCTGGCGAATTCGCTCCTTGCTCAACCCGACCAGGTCTGCGATCTGGCTGAGGCTTTTGCTCTTGCGGCGGCCCAGTTCTGGTTTGTAATCGATCAGGCCGTAGTGTTCCCGCACGATGATCCGCTCCCGCTCCTCCAGCTCTTCCTCGATCACCTCGTCCAGACTCCGCCGGGCCGATTCCAGCGCCGCCGCTTTACCCGGCTCTACCCGCAAATCCTGCGCCACCTCAATCCACGCCTCATCAGCGGTCTGTTCCACGAATTTCGCTTTTTTCGCCTGATAATGGCTGGCCAGCCGCTTGACAATCGCCCAGGTCGCATAGGTGGAAAATTTAAAGCCCCGCGAAAAATCAAACTTTTCCACCGCGTTCATCAGCACCATGTTGCCTTCGCTGATCAGGTCCAGCATCTCTTCCTCATGGCGGGTGTGTTTGCGGGCTACCGCCACCACCAGCCGCAGATTACTACGAATCAGGAGGTCCTTGATCTGACGGGCCTGCTGCAAAAACGACTGTAACTGCCGCAGCAGCAAGGCCTGCGGATATTGCGGATCTATTTTCCCCTGTAGCCGGGCCGCACAATACTTCAAATAATTGTACTTCCGGAACAAAAACATCTCCTGTCGATGATTTAACAGGCTGGTATTTTGAATATCCGATACATACGCATCCAAATCCTGTGCGGATTTGAACCTGGCGGCAGCCGGGCGGCTTACATGGATGGTCTCGAGCGTTTCAAATAAATCGGCCGGCGGCTCTACAATTTGCTGTCTTAAAGAAGCATCATCGAATTCCGGGCATGCAATATATTCGATGGGCATATTTTTCAGCCTTAATGCCCGTTCCAGATTGATGGCATAATAAATATTCGTCCGGCTCCTGCCAAACCGCTGCATGAGCTGGTCCACCGGTATTCCCTGCTCATTTAGATCGCAGATTTCCCGCCGCTCCTGTGGGTTAATACCGGTCGGGCGTTTGGTAAACAGCTCCCCTTCAGTCCTATCCCCTTTCGGAAATGGCAGGTGCATCTGTTTTTCATGCCGTTCCAGGATGGAGCGGACTGTCTCCGCGGACCGGCCGAATTTCCGGGCGGTCCGTCGGATCGCCTCTTGCCGGTGGTCAGGGCATCGGCGGCCCCAGCGAATCAGACGTTTCAGGATTGCAAGTCTTTCAGATTCAGTAAGTTGAGAGAATTTTTTTCCCCGCTCAATCCGACAGCATTCTTTTTGGAGAAAGAAATTTACACTAGTAGCCAGATAACCAAGTCTCAGGCGACCGTCGGGAAAGACGAGAAAACGACCAATTAAGCCTTGTTTTTGCCAGCGGGCTAGGGTTTTTGGGCAGACCCTGAAGCGGCGGGCCAGCGATTCCCTGGTATAAACTTTCTGGCCGACGCTGCCGGAGGGGATTTTCATAGTCCGGCTGAGAGACTCCGCATACCAAGGCAGGTCCGATAATAGTTGGTCGTAGGAAAGCAACCGGCTGGCTTTTTCCGTTTTTGGTCGGTATCCGGTCAGGTGGTAACAAACAAATTCAAAGGGATAGGTCTTGCCCGGCTCGATCAGCCGAATCAAAGTCTCGCAGGCGTCAAGCTGCATAAACCGTTGTCGTTCCGGGGCATAACGTGCCTGGCTGAGCAAATCACTTAGTTCCTGGCATATAATTTTAGCCATGACCGAACCTCGAAAACTTTAATCGCAGTAATTGCCTGCTACTACTATATTTTGCGACAAAATTGGGAAAAAATCAAGTTTATTCCAGAAATTCCCAAAGACCAGATGTCTTAGCTTAGTAAATACAATTATTTATTTTATAGGTATTTATGAAAAACAATAAAATAGATAAATATTGATTATTATTTAGTGAAAATACGATTTTATAGTGTAAAATTATTATTTATTTGCAACATTTTGTTAATTTTTGCGTCTTTTAGAATGGTTAGTGTGAATCAAAAAATCTGGAAGGCTCAGTGGGAGAAGTGTCTGACTAATACATTTGAGGTGATTCGAGGTTTTCATGGATTCATTGGGCATGAATAGTGAGATTCAGGGGAAAATCGCTGATGGCCTGCGTGCCGGGGATCATAAAGCCAGATTGCTGCTCTATGAAATTTACGCCACCCATATCCGGCGGCGCGTAGCCCTGCTGACGGGTGGGGATTCCATGGAAGTGGCGGATATTGTCCAGGAAACCTTCCTGGCGGCCAACCGGATGTCGAATCGCCTGGATTTGCAGTCCGGCTCGTTATGGGACTGGCTATGGGGGATCGCCCGCCGTCAGATGCTGCGGCATAACCGAAAAAATATGGATCGCCCAGCTTTTGTATAGTCAAAATTATATTTCCATGCAAAATCTGGCTATTTCGCATTTCCAGGCGTGTATATACTTCCTTGTTAATTGCAAACTATGCTTTCCAAATAACAAGGATAATGCAATATTCGCCACCAATCCCGGAACATACAAAAACAGATGAATTTACACATAAATTATTAGTAAATATAGTTTTGTGACAAAAAACCATCATCTGATTTCCCACCTCCCCCCTTTTTTGCTATCCGGTTGGGTAAAAATGAGCTTTTTCAAGATCCATAAAACTCAGCGCAAATGCTTATGGAACCAATCCCGGGTCCGATTCCACATCTGCTCGGAAAGGACATGGCCGGTCTTTTCCTCGATGAAATAGCTGAAGTTATCCTCGGCGTTGTGGTTTTTATAGGCTTCTGCGATCAATTTAACCCCCTCCCTGACTTCCTGTATGGGACTTCCCTCATCGTCTGCGCCAAAGTTCAGCAGTAACGGCCGGGGGGCAATCAGGCTGACGATGTCGGGGGTGTCGCCATGCTGGAACAGACCGGGGATGAAATTGGGAAAACAGTGGATGAGATGATTTCGATGAATCGCGGCATAGGTGGGCATACAACAGTTTCCCACCAGGCATTTCAGCCGCGGCTCCCACGGCCCCACCAGCCAGGTATGCGTGGAGCCCATCGAATGGCCGTAACAGCCGATCTTATCCTTTTGCACCTCCCCGCGGCTGCACAGGTAGTCAATGGCCCGGCGCATATCCAGGATATTCTTCCAGGCCAGACATTTCCCGGCGACCCGCTCGAAGGCATCTCCTTTTAGCTGGGAGCTTTGCCGCTCCTCGAAGCACAGGGCATCCGGACAGAGAACGACATACCCCAGCCGGGCCAGGGCCGCGCCGGTGTGGTGCATGGGATTGCCCAGCAGACCGGCCGGCTCACTCTTGCCGAGGTGATATTCCCCGTTGTGCTGGTGCCAGACGGCGATGGCCGGGGCCGGATGGCTGGCATCGATGCCGTCGGGGACCAGCA
The DNA here is from genome assembly GCA_022705365.1 of Planctomycetota bacterium. Classification (GTDB taxonomy): domain Bacteria; phylum Planctomycetota; class Phycisphaerae; order Sedimentisphaerales; family SM23-30; genus JAKJEP01. Next base: position 12,847 of record JAKJEP010000024.1, read on the forward strand.
GCAGGGCCGGTACCCGCTCTCCCGGCTCCACCTCATAAGTAACCGATTCGATGCGATACCCTTCCTTCTGCATGGTTTGCCGGAGCTGAGGCCGCAGGTCGCCGGATTCGGGCCAGGGACCACCCAGACACTCCCCCAGCCTTTTCCGAAAATCATCCGCTACCATATACTTGCCCTCTACCAGCGCAGCCGCCAGAGATGTATGCGAACCCATCATCACCGCCGCTCCTATCGTGGATTGCTTTAAAAACGTTCTCCGCCGGATATCGATATCACCGGATCCATTATATTCATCTTTACCCTTCATAACCAGCTATCCTCTCTCCGCTGAGTAAGGTGTGTACCTTGTTGCACACGCGGTCTTTATGCTATCTTTTTTGCCATAATTCACCTACCTGCTCATTTATTTTATATAGTAAAAATATTCATGCGGTGGTCCAAAACTGGGGGCCATTCGTGCAGGTACGATAAGTATGTCATATAATACACCTTCTTTGGGATAAAATACGGTTGGCAAAGAAGGAATTTTTTGATAAAAATTAGATGGTATTTCTCCAACCGTTACCTGGAAATTTTCCGCGGGAATTTTTTCATTTGTCTGGATTTCCCATACAAGACCTTTAGAAATTCCTTTACTATCACATTCAAATACTTCTACCGAAGACACGCAGACATCACGTTTCAGCTTGTCCTCCAGGGCAAACGTGTTTTTAGAACCTCTAACTGGAACAACACCCTTAGAGGCAAAACAGCCTGTTATGAAACATAAAACAAAAACATATGAAAAACCACATACTCCAATTAAAGATTTTGCTTTCATTTTATACCTCCACATAAACCACGATCACTAATATATTTTGAGAAATTAAAGATATCATGCATATTTTCGCGACTCATCATTGAAAGACTTATACAATTTTATCGTCCCTCCAACTCCTCCTTGATCTCCTGCAAGAGATTGATTGCCTGCAGGGGCGTGAGATTATTGATATCGGTATGCCGCAGGCGCTCCAGCAGCGGATCGGGCGGGCTATTGTCGAACAGCAGCAGTTGCCGGTCCTGTTTCCGCTCCAGCCGGCCGCCGAGCTGGGGCACGTGTGCCTCGCGGGCGAAATTATTCTCCAGCTCCTCCAGGATCTCCCGGCTGCGCTTGAGCACCGGCCGCGGAATCCCCGCCAGGCGGGCCACGTGGATCCCGTAGCTCTTGTCGGTCCGGCCCGGCACGATCTTGTGCAGGAACACCACCTCCTCCTTCCACTCCCGCACCGCCACGTTGTAATTCTTGACGTTGCCCAGCAAATCCGCCAGTTCCGTCAGCTCGTGATAATGCGTCGCAAAGAGCGTCCGGCACTTCACCTGAGCGGCAATATGCTCCGTAATCGCCCACGCCAGCGCCAGCCCGTCATAGGTGCTCGTCCCCCGGCCGATCTCGTCCAGGATCACCAGCGACCGCTCCGTGGCGTTGTTGATGATGTTGGCCGTCTCGGTCATCTCCACCATGAAGGTGGACTGGCCCCGCGTCAGTTCGTCGCTGGCGCCGACCCGCGTGAAAATCCGATCGACCAGCCCGATCTGGGCGCTTTTGGCCGGGATGAAACTGCCCGTCTGCGCCAGCAGCACCAGCAGGGCCGTCTGCCGGATATAGGTGCTCTTGCCGCTCATGTTCGGCCCGGTAATGATCGCCAGGTCCCCGTGCCCGTCTCCCAGGGCCACGTCGTTGGGCACGAACTGGCTGGCAAGCTGGGCCTCCAGCACCGGATGCCGGCCCTCCGCAATCACCATTTCCTTCTGCTCGTGCAGCTCCGGCCGGCAGTAGTTCCGCTCCCGCGCCAACTGGGCCAGGGCCGCCAGCACGTCGATCTTCGCCAGGGCGTCCGCCACCTGCTGCAAGTGCAGCGTCTGGGCCGCCACCTGCTGGCGCACCTGGCCGAACAGCTCCTCCTCCCGCCGTTTGCACCGCTCCTCGGCTGTCAGCGCCTCCGACTCGTACTTCTTCAGTTCATCAGTGATGTACCGCTCGGCGTTCTTGATTGTCTGCTTCCGCACGAAATCGGCTGGCACCCGCTCCCGGTGCACATGCGAGACCTCCACATAATAGCCGAACACCTTATTGAACCCCACCTTCAGCGAATTGATACCCGTCTGCTCGATGAGCTTCCGCTGATACTCCGCCAGCCAGGTCTTGCCGTCCCGGCCGATACTCCGCAGCCGGTCCACCTCCTCGTCGAAGCCTTTGCGAATCACGCCGCCATCGCGGCAGGTCAGCCCCGCGTCCGGGTCGATGGCCGCCTCGATCAGGTCGGCTGTTGACTCCAGCGTGTCGCACTGCCGGGCCAGTTGCATCAGCAGTTCCGCGCTGCAGCGGTCCAGGATTTTTTTGATTGCCGGCAACTGCCGCAGCGTCCCGCCCAGGCTGAGCAAATCCCGCGGCATCGCCCGGCCGGTACTGATTCGCGTCGTGATCCGCTCGATATCCGCCACCTCGGCAAAGCACTTCCGCAAATCCCCCCGCAGCTCCTCCGCCTGCACCAGTTCCGCGATTGCGTCCTGCCGCCGCTCGATCTCCTTCAGCTCATTCAGCGGATAGCAAATCCACACCCGCAGCTTCCGCGCCCCCATCGCCGTCATCGTCTTGTCGATGCTGTGCAGCAGCGAACCGGCTGGGGCATGGTCCCGGATCGTCCGCTCCACCTCCAGGCTCCGCAGCGTCGTCTGGTCCAGTTGCAAAAACTTCTCCCGCACCACCTTCCGCAACTGCGAGACATGCCCCAGGGCCGTCTTTTGTGTCTCGTTCAGATAATCGATGATCGTCCCTGCCGCCGCCACCGCTGCGCCCGCCTGGGCAAACCCGACCCCAAACCCAAACCCCTCCAGCGTGGCCGTGCCGAAATGCTTCTTTAAAATCTCCAGCCCCTGCCGCCCCTCGAAAACCCACCCAGGCCGCGTCGTCAGCGCTGACCCCGTCAGATCGCGCAATTGCTCGCCGAACTTAACCGGGACATCCTCTTCCTCCTCGCTCAAGAGGCACTCCGCCGGCCGAATCCGCACCAGTTCGTCCAGCACATACCGCCGCTCCACCGTCTCCGCGAAAAACTGCCCCGTCGATAAATCCACCCACGCCAGCCCCGCCGCCTCCCGCTCCGCACCGGCCCCGCCGCCTTTCCCCGCCGCCTGCCGCTCGAAACACACCGCCGCCAGGTAATTCCCCTGCCGCTCCTCCAGCAGCGAATCCTCCGTCAGCGTCCCCGCCGTCACCAGCCGCACCACGTCCCGCTTGACCACCCCCTTGGCCAGGGCCGCATCCTCCATCTGCTCGCAGATCGCCACCCGGTGCCCCGCCTTGATCATCTTGTGCAGATAGCCATCCAGCGCATGATACGGCACCCCCGCCAGCGGGATCGGATTGTCTCCCTTGTTCCGGCAGGTCAGCGCGATCCCCAGCACCTGCGAACACAGTTTGGCGTCCTCGTAAAACGTCTCGTAAAAATCCCCCATCCGGAAAAACAGCACCACCCCCGGATACTGCTCCTTGAAATGCATATACTGCCGCATCGCCGGCGTCAGCTTCGTATTGTCCGTATTCTCTTCCATAGTAAATCAAGGTCGCTTTGCCAAAAGCTTTTCCAATTGTGTTTTTAAGGCCGGGAGGTCTTCTGTAATAATCTTCCAGACAATATTCAGATCAACGTCATAGTAACCATGGATTAAGCGATCTCTGGTTCCTGCTATTGATTTCCACGGAATAGCTGGGAATTTGTTTCGTGTAGGCACAGACACTCCTTTGGCGGCTTCACCCAGAATTTCTAATAGTCGAACCAAAGCCAAAGCCAGCAATTCATCTTTATCAAGCTCCTCCCGCTTACGCACTTTGGTAAACTCAATCGCCTTGACCGCTGCATCCAGCATGTGTTGCAGACGGACTTTATCCTTGTCCTTGCACATATTGCACCTCCGCCTGCTGCTTTACTGTTTCCCGAAAGTAGCGGCTCAAAAATTGAGGCGTATTCAAATCCACCTTGTGCCCCAACAGCTCGGACAATTCCGTCTGCATATCGAAAAACGCAAAGCCCGGCTCATGCCCCTTTTCAAATTCCACCAGCACATCAATATCACTGTTTTCCGTAAAATCATCACCCAACGCCGATCCAAATACCGACAACTGCTGAATATGATGCTGCTTGCAAAACGCGGCAATCTTCTCCTTGGACATTTTCACTTTTTTATTCATAGATTCCGTCTCCGATCAAAAATTCCAACACACCATGATAATCCCCCCGTCCCACCCGGTCAACCCAATTACTCCCCCTCGTCCACTACCCGCCGCAGCCGCTCCGCCATCTCCGCTGCCGCACACCCCAGCCCCGCCCGCAGCC
>JAKJEP010000250.1 GCA_022705365.1 Planctomycetota bacterium
CCGGCCAAGCCGGTTCCACGGCGATTCACAAGGATGATTCACTCCTGGTAGCCTGGGCGGATGGCTATGAAAATTATCTGGTGGGCAGCAATTGCGCCGCAAGCTGGCAAACTCCCCAAAAGGCTTTGGGGAAAGCCGTCGGAGACTCCTATGACATTGTCTGCCTGGGACGGGGAGGGCAAATCACCATGACCTTCTCGACCCCTATCACCGATGGCTCCGGCTGGGACTTTGCCGTTTTCGAGAACAGTTTCAATGACACGTTTCTGGAGCTGGGCTATGTGGAAGTCTCTAGCGATGGAACGAACTTTTTCCGCTTCTTCAATGATTCACAAACCACCTCTTCCGTAGGCGGCTTTGGCGCGGTTGATCCGACCAATATCACCGGCTACTGCAGTAAATACCGGCAGGGGTACGGAACGCCGTTCGATCTGGCGGACCTGGCGGGAACATCATCTCTTCTGGACGTCAACCGGATCACGCATGTCCGCATTATTGACATTGTCGGTGACGGAACCTGTCTAGACTCGTCCGGGGATGTGATTTATGACCCCTATCCCACCTCCGGATCTGCCGGAGTGGATTTGGATGCGATTGGTGTTATCCATCAAATTCCGGAACCTGTAACGCTGGCTTTACTGTCGCTGGGTTTGGTACCGGCTCTCCGCCGGCGGAAATAAAAATAATCATTCCGATGAGGCACATTCCCTCGTGGTTGTGCCTCATCGGGATATTGCTAAATCGGAAAGATCCTATGGAACAGGGTTACATTCAGGTTTATACCGGCAATGGCAAAGGCAAAACCACCGCGGCCCTTGGGCTGGCGATGCGGGTGGCCGGGGCCGGGTTCCGGGTTTTCGTCGGCCAGTTCGTCAAGGGCCGGGATAGCAGTGAACTGCATTCGTTCGCGCGGCTTTCCGATCAGATCATCATTCATCAGTACGGCCGGCCTTCTTTTGTTTTTACTTCTGTCGCGGAAGAGGAAGTGCCGGCCCGGCAGGGGCTGGTGGACATCAAAGACGCGGTATATGGCGGAAAATACAAACTGGTCATTCTCGACGAAGTCAACGTAGCGGTCTATCTGGGCCTGCTCCCGCTGGAGGAATTGCTGGAAATAATGGATAACCGTCCCCCGCACGTCGAACTGGTCCTTACCGGCCGCTGGGCTGATCCCAGAATTCTGGAAAAAGCCGACCTGGTCACGGAAATGAACGAAAGAAAGCATTATTACCGGCAGGGTGTACTCGCGCGGACCGGCATTGAAAAATAATATCCCCAACCATTCTGCCCCGAAAGGAGTTTTTATATGGTAAAATATTTTATCCTATTCTTGTGGTTTCTGGTCTGTACCTTTTCTGGTTTTACGTGGGCGGACCTGAATTCCGCCTATAAAAACTATCAATATGATCCGAATGATTTTGCCGTCGAAGTCTTGGAATACCACCCGATCGGCATGGCTACCGACTGGCTGAGCGACCTGCCGTTCAATAATCCCAATAATGCCTTGGGCAGGCCGACTATCGATACGACCGGGGATGACTGGTACATCCCCGAAGTTCAGGCCGTACCGGTCACCCCGGTTTACCCGCCCTTTCGCAGCCGGGAGCTGGTTTTTCTGGGAGAAGGCGGTTGGATTACCCTGCGGTTTCCGCACCCCGTCCGGGATGACGAAAACAATCCCTATGGAATCGACTTTATGGTCTTCGGAAACGCCATGCAGATTTTAGGAAACGGCCAGGGCTGGACCAATGGCGACCCCGCTCAAATCACGGTCGGTCCCGGCGGATTTAGCGAGCCGGGCATCGTATCTGTCAGCCAGGACGGCGTCATCTGGTATAGCTTCACCACCAATCAGAACTTTATGGCCGGAAATCCCGCCTTCATTAAATTACCGGTCGATGCGGAAGATGGGCCTTTCTGCGACTCGTTTGCCCCGACTCTAGGCCGGATGTACGATCCGGCAAATCCAGACCCGGCCCTGGGGCAGTGGAACCTGTGGTGGGCGGAACCGGCCAATCCCACCTTGCCTGTCGATCCCAATTTATGTTTTGAATCCTTCGGTGGGTTTACGGTAGCGGATATCTGTCAGGTGTACGGTCCCTCAGCCGGGGGTACCGGCTATGACATAAGCCGGCTGGATTTGCCGGTGGACTCCACCAACGGCAAAAAATGGTTTCAGTATGTCCGGGTGGATGACCGGTCGGCCGGGGGCAGCGCGGAAGTGGATGCCGTTTCTGATGTCAGTTGCTGCGGGGACTGGAAACATCCCTACCCGACTGGTGATCTTACCAGGGATTGCAAGGTCAATATGCTGGATCTGGCGCTATTGGCTGCCTACTGGCTGCATGAAATCTCAGGGCCGGACGACCCGGCGAATCACGCGAATCTGGTACCCGATGCCATCATTGATCTGGAAGATGCCGTTCTGTTGCTCAATCACTGGCTGGACTGCAACTGGGATTGCGACTGAAAGGGGCTTCCCGTGATCTTTTGCCGCCGTAAAACCGCTTTCACCTTAATGGAATTGCTGGTAGTCATCACCGTCATCACCCTGCTGCTGGCCCTCCTTCTGCCCTCGGTTAACAGAGCCAGGCAGCAGGCGCAATCGGTATATTGCCTGAATAATCTGCGGCAAATGGCCCTGGCCGCCCATACCTATTCCTTTTCCTATCAGGACCATTATCCCCTTGCCTATTACACTGCGAAAAAAAACGGAATACGGTATTATTACAGTTGGGATTTCACCACCTACAAAGATTGGAGTACCACCCCAGCCACCGAAGTGGTCATACCGGGTTTGCTCTGGCAGGGGGACACGATTGAAAAAATCCATCAATGTCCTTCCTTTAAAGGTGCTCATAACTGGCTTGCCGACCCCTATACCGGTTACAATTACAACACCAGCTACATCGGAATAAACGAAACGGTTTCACCGGTCGATTCCGCATATACTTCGGAGGTGCAATCCCCTTCTGAAACCGCGCTGTTTGGGGATGGCCAATATAGCGGCGGGGCCAATAAATTCATGCGGGCCCCCTTGGCCAATCCCCGGGATGCCTCCTTCAGCGATCCCGGTCGCGCCGCCGGCACGCAGGGCTATCGGCATCTGGGTAAAACCAACGTGGCCTTTTGTGATGGCCATGCGGAATCCTGGCAAGATCTTTTCACCCATATGGACCCCCTCGGACAGCAGGAACTGGACCTATACAATAATACCCACCAGGAAAAAATCGGCTTTCTCTCCCCGGATAACCGAATCTATGACCTAAGGTAAGTATTATAAACCCTTCCCAGCCTTCGCTGCCTCCTGTTCAAATCCCCCCTCTCTTTTTCGCGTCCATTCGCAGTTAAAATCTTCTCTTTCTCCCGTCCGATTTGTCCGACCTGTCTGATTTGTCGGATTTGTCCGATTTTTTATGCTGTTAATCTGGGTAATCTTCACTGCTCCCCTTTTTCATCGATAACTGATAACTCTATTATATACACGTGAAAACTTCATTCACTTTTACCTATGTTTTGCTATACTTTTACAATGTTTTACCCATGTTTTATATCACTTTCTTCATCTTTTACTACACTTTATTCAACATTTACCAACTCAACCTAACCGTTACAAATTACCAAAATTCTTACCCATCATACCAAAAATCTTACCCAACCGTTACAACCGTTATAATCCCTACTTTATTATCGGACCATCACTTTCCACGTAAAATAAAGACTTATATCAATTTCCCGTCCCTAAAATAACGACTTACAGCCGTCTCCAAAAATCAAAAATAACGACTTACAAACGAAAACGCCTGCCTTAAATACCAATAATCTTCCCGATATCGTAAACCGTTACCCACAGCACCAGCCCCAGAATCAGTGCCAGCCCAGCATACGTGGCGATCGCCTGCGTCCGCACGGATATCGGTGAGCCTTTGATTTTCTCGATCAGCAGGAATACCATCAGCCCGCCATCTAAAACCGGCAATGGCAAGAAGTTAAACACCGCCACGCAGACGCTGATGATCGCCAGAAAATAAAAATAATAACTTGTCGGCCTCTCCTGCACAATCGTATAGCTGGCACTTAAAATCCCCACCGGCCCGCTAGCCGCCTTGACCGACATCGTCCCCTGGAACATCCCTTTGATCATCAGGTACGTCTGGGCGACAAAATCATAGGTCCGGTTCAGCCCCAACTCCATACTCTCAGCCCAGCTATCCCCCTTGAATTGCCGCAGCAGTGTCTTTAAAGGCAGTGCTGCCAAACCTTTAAAGTCAGGAAGATACGCATATTGAATCCACTTCTCAGGCTCTTCCTGCGTCACTTCCACTTTTACGATATTCACCGCCGTCTGATCCCCTACCTGATACCCAATAGCTGCTGTTTCGCCGGAATGGCGGACAAGTTCCCGAATAATCTCCTGCCAGCTTGCTACCGGAACATCCTCTATACTGACTATCCGCGCCCCGCGCGGCATGGCCAGCTGGGCTTCTGCGGCTGGAAAATCCTTGCTAACTTCTGCTATAACAGGATGTTCCATATCAAAGCCGGCCATAAATCCGATCATCGGATCTCCTTTCGCACCCCGGAAGAGCCTGCTGAACCAGGAAACCGGACTGCGGCGGGGTGTTACCTCCAATGCCTTTTCCATCCATTCCCCCTCCGTTTGGCGGCTAACCACCATACCTACCGGATTTGCTATATTACTTTCGCAAACTTTATAAATATCTTCCAGCGTTGGATTTAGAATCGATCCGATTTTCAGGATAATATCCCCTGCCTGTAAACCGGCTGCCTGGGCACTTTTTTCCGTTACCTCTTCGACCTTCAAACGCGGCTTCATCCCCAAAATCTGCCCCCGGGTCTGCCGATCACCCAGCCCCATCAGCAGGAAGGGAATTTCAATATCTTGTTGGGTTTGCCCGGCATCCGATTTCCTCGATACGGTAACCTTCAAATTCGCCGGCGTCTGGAGCAGCGATTCCGGATATAAATAGTCATGAAGCTGATCGGCACGGGAAATCTCCTGACCATTGACTGCGGTTATTGTATCTCCCGGCTGCAAGCCCATTTGCTGCAATTGTTTGATAATTTCTGCTTCGCGCACTTTACCAATGGTCAGGGATTGAGGCGGTAGAATACCAAATCCCATGATTCCCAACTCTTCATTCATCTCCGGCAAAATAGAATAATCTTCAACTATACCATCTGGATGTTTCACCTTCATTTCCACCCCCTGCCCTTTATCCGCGAGGGCACTCGCCAGCATGATATCCGTGAACACCAACTTTTTCGAACCGTTAAGCTCTATTACTTCGTCCCCCGCTTTCAATCCGGCCTCGGCGGCCGGCATACCTTTTATCACGTCACCGATGACCGCCGGCTCCAAATCCACACCATGCGAAAATACAATCATAAACACCAGAATCCCGCAAATGATATTCATAATGACACCTGCGGACACCACAATCGCCC
>JAKJEP010000251.1 GCA_022705365.1 Planctomycetota bacterium
GATGAATTAACAATTTCGACCCGGTTGGGGAAGGTGGACCGGGTTCGGCTCGAACACCTCTACGAAATACGCCGGCCCGCCGATAACCGCCTGATCGCCGAAGGATCTACTATTCTGGTGCATGTGGACAAAGACGGCCGACTCCAGCCGATGCCCGCCTTTTTCATACCTGAAAGTTACGAATCATGACGCCAGCGTCAAAAGCTCTTCGACCCCTTGTTATTGGGGAGCCAGAGTGAGTTTTTGGATGTCAGAATCGATTTTTGACGGTTCCGTCAATAATGTTTTTTTCTGAGTAAAAAACATGTGGGGAAATACTTTTTTAACCTAGATAGGCTTATTTTTGCTATTTATATATATTTTTCGTATTATATCTTGAAATAATTACGAAATTCGTAATAATGACGCCAGCGTCAAAAGCTCTTCGACCCCTTGTTATTGGGGAGCCAGAGCTGTTTTTGGATGACGAAATCGACTTTTGGCGGTTCCGTCAATAATAAAACGAAAATAATAGTATTTACGCCAGACAGGTAAGTATAAGGTTAGAATATATGACAGGTCAGATTATTTCATCCCCTAACCGGTGATGATGAAAAGCTTTTTACAGGAGATATGATATGAATTTTACGGGATTAACGATCGGGATACCCAAGGAAATCATGGACCGGGAGAGGCGAGTGGCAGCCACTCCCGAAACAGTGAAGAAAATGGTATCCAATGGGGCAAAGGTGCTGGTGGAGGTTCAGGCTGGGGAAGAATCCTGTTTTACCGATGAGGAATACCGGCAGGGGGGGGCAGAAATGCTTGCATCCGTTGAGGAGCTATATAACCGCAGCGATTTGATTTTAAAGGTCAAAGAACCCCGCTTTTCCGATCGAACGGGCAAACATGAAATTGACATGATGAAAGAAGGGCAGTACCTGATAACCTTTCTGCATCCCGCTTCGCCGGCTAATCATCAGATGGTACAAAAGCTGGCAGCCCGCCAAGTGACAGGAATCAGTCTGGATTCGATCCCCCGGATTTCCCGTGCCCAGAACATGGATGCCCTGACGGCCATGAGTACGGTGGCCGGATACAAAGCGGCAATCATGGCGGCCAATATGCTGCCGAAATTTATGCCGATGATTGCCACGGGGGTGGGGATGATTCCGCCGGCCCATGTTCTGGTGGTGGGGGCCGGGGTAGCGGGGTTGCAGGCACTGGCAACCGCCAAGCGGCTGGGGGCGGTGGTTCATGCGGCGGATATCCGGCCTGATGCAGCGGAACAGGCCAAAAGTATTGGGGCCAAAGTTGTGGATCTGGGGATTCCGCCGGAAGAAGCGGTGGGAAAAGGGGGGTATGCCCGCAAACTTTCGGATGAATGGCTGAAAAAGGAACGGCAGGCATTGCAGCCGGCTGTGACCCAGGCCGATGTGATTATCCTGACGGCTTTGATTCCGGGCAAGGTGGCTCCCATTCTCATTACGGATGAGATGGTTAAGACCATGAAGAAGGGATCGGTTATTATCGATGTGTCCATCGACCAGGGTGGAAATTGTGAGATTTCCGAATCGGCCAGACAGGTTGTGAAATATGGCGTAACCATCGATGCCACTCCCAATCTGCCCAGCATGATGGCCCAAAGTTCCACCTGGATGTTTGCCAATACGGTGTATAACCTGCTTTGTCATGTTGTCAAAGACGGGAAAATCCTGATTGATCCCAGCGATGAAATCATCGCTTTGTCTCTGGTGACTCGGGACGGTAAAATTGTCCATGCCGGAACGCTGGAAGCCATGCAGGGAAATTAATACGAAGAGAATCAGAATAGATAAAGGAACTGAACCATGGAACAAATCCTGCTTTGGGTGCTGCTGGTGTTGGCGGCGGCGGGGGGGTACAAACTCATTCGTGATGTGCCCAGCCTGCTGCATACGCCGCTGATGTCGGGGATGAATGCCTTATCCGGCGTGGTGATTTCCGGGGCATTGCTGGCGACCGCTTTAGCGGTGAGCCACAGCAGCAAGCTGTTGGGTGCTGCCGCGATTGTCCTGGCGGCGATTAATGTTGTGGGCGGATTTGGCGTAACGGATCGCATGCTGAAGATGTTCAGAAAAAAAGAAGAGTGAAAAAACCATGCCGACGGACAAAATCATCAATCTGATTTGCATTGGGGGAATCATCGTTGGGATTCGCTGGATGAATTCACCCCGGACGGCCCGCCGGGGAAATCTGCTGGGAGCCATCAGCCTGCTGGCTGCTATTGCGGCTACGCTCCTTTGCCGGAATATCATTACCCTCAAAATCCTGTGGCTCTCTCTGTCGGCAGGGACCGTCCTGGGCCTCCTGCTGGCTTATACGGTTCGAATGATTCAAATGCCCCAGTTGGTGGGTTTGCTGAATGGCTTCGGCGGGGCTGCCTCCGCACTGGTGGCGCTGGTGGTACTCCGTGATTCTGCGGAATCCCTCTCCGGCCTTTCTCGATTCATTGGGGGTCTGGCCCTGGCAGTGGGCGGCGTTACCTTCGGCGGCAGTATGATTGCTGTGGCCAAGCTGGATGGCAGGATGAATCCCCGGCCCATCGTCCTGAAAGGGCATTTCTGGCTGGTTCTTCTTACGATAATCGCCATGGGTGTCTTGCTGCCTTTTTTAACGATCCATATTTCCTTTGCCTTTCTGGAATACGGCTTTATCCTGCTGCTGGTTCTCAGTTTGCTCTTTGGTATTCTTTTTGCCATTCGGGTTGGCGGTGGGGATATGCCGATTACGATTTCCCTGCTGAATTCCCTGTCGGGCCTGGCCGCCGCCATTGTGGGGCTGGCGACTTCGGATCTGCTGAGCGTGGCGGTCGGCGCGATTGTCGGTTCGGCGGGTCTGGTTTTAACGCAAATCATGTGCCGGGCCATGAACAGCAGCATTCTGCAAATCCTGGCAGGCAAAACGACGCGAAGCCGGCCCGCCTCCCAGCCCAACCAGCCGGAAAGAGCGGCCCCTTCGCAAACGGGCAGCCCTGCGGGCCAATCACCGGATTTGAACTCCTGCCTGCAGGAAGCGGCCCGCCGGATCCAACAGGCCGGCCGGATTATTATTGTCCCTGGATACGGCATGGCGCTGGCCCAGGCCCAGTTTCCGGTCAAACAATTGCTGGATCGACTGCTCCAGCAAAACAAAACCGTCCAATTCGCCATCCATCCTGTCGCCGGACGGATGCCCGGGCATATGAATGTGCTGCTGGCGGAAGTGGATATCCCCTATGAGCTGCTTTTGCCGATGGAGGAGATCAATCCTGAATTTCCGCAGACGGACGTGGTTCTGGTGGTTGGCGCCAATGATGTCATCAATCCCGCCGCCCAGACCGCGGAGGGCACCCCGATCTACGGTATGCCGGTCCTGCATGTGGATCAGGCCCGTTTCGTCATCCTGTGCAACAAAGACACCCAGCCGGGCTATGCCGGCGTGGACAATCCCCTGTACGAACGCCGGGAGAACACTCTCTTTCTGCCCGGCAACGCCGCGGAAACGATAGTTCGGCTGCTGGAACTGGTATAACTGAACCTTTGATAAGGAGATGCATATGCAGCCCGATTCTCTGGATTGGAAAATAATCGGTATCCTCTCCAAAAAACATATTACCAACAGCATGCTGGCCAAACGGCTGGGAGTCTCCGAGGGCACCATCCGCCAGCGGCTGAAAAAACTTCAGGAAAAAGGCATCCTCCAGATTCGCGCCCTGCGGGACCCCAATATCCTGGAAAACCAGCAGTTGGCCATGGTCGCCGCGACGCTGAACGAGGCCCGACTCCTGGACCAGAAGGCCCAGGAAATATCCCAGCTCAAAAATGTCCTGTCGGTTTCCATCGTTTCGGGCCGTTATGATTTCCTCATCGAGGTTCTGGTGGAATCCAACAAAGGGCTGGTGAATTTTCTGACGGAACAGCTCTCGCTGGTGGAAGGAATCTCGAAAACGGAAACGTTTGTGGTCCTGAAAAGTTTACAAAAATGGATTTAACCTCACACCGTTTCCTCGGAGAAGACGGGGGCGGCCTTTTCCCAGCGGAAGGGGGCAAGAACGGCCTGATGTTTCGACTCCGTTTTGGAAGCGGCGGGCCATCGATGGCCGGTGGTCTGGATATCCTCGACGGTGTAAAAGGCCCGGGGATCGAAGGCCTTGATCCGTTTGAGGGCTGATTCCATGGAACGGCGGGGCATAACGGAAAAAAGAATCGTATGGGATCCCTGTGCCCCTTCCGCCTCGAGGCGGGAAAGCCGACAGCGGGTTTGGCTTAATTCGTCCATGAGGTCGGAGGGATCTTTTTGCGTAATCAGCTTGATTTCCACCAGGCCCAGTGACAGTTTTTCCGTAATCCAGATGCCGATGAAGTTGCCGGTGGACACTCCGGCGGCATAGGCGATGAAACAGGCCGGATTGTTCAGATTTTTCATGATCTGCTGGAGGGCCAGCAGCCAGATCAGGACTTCAATAAAACCGATAAAGGCCACAATATATTTAAAGCCCTTGATGATAAAGATATTGCGTACCGTCTCGATGGTGACATCGACGACCCGGGCCAGAAAAATCAGCAGCGGGATCACAATCCATGTATAATAGAATGAATTCAGCAGTACCTGGCTTTCCATATCAACCTCACCTTCTGGAAGAAACGTTTTCCTTTTAGTCCTTGTAAGTTGACACCAAAGCTTTTTCTGTTGGTTGAATTCTCAGACCGCGTAATTGCCGGCTGATTCGGGCTGGTAGGCTACCCGTTCGATCTTCAGCCAGACCGAACCGGCCGGCGAGGCGAACTGCACCGTCTCACCGACTCCGTAGCCCAAAATGGCCGCTCCCATCGGTTCCAGAACGGATATTTTGTTTTGAGCGGGATCGGCATCGCCCGGGAATACCAGGGTAAATTCGATTCGTTCTTTGGTCTTCAGATTCTGCACCACGATACAGGAATTCATCGTCACCAGATGCGGAGGAGTGGAAGCGTGATCCAGTACAAGGGACGGCTTCACACGCCGCAGCAAATCTGACAAGTAGAAATCCTCTTCTTTGCTTACCGAGGCTTTTAGAGCCTGCAGGCGGGCATAATCGAATTTGTTGATTCTACGTTCGAGCTTTTTCATAATGTCTCCTTTCCGGCTTCGGGTGAAGCCTTGAAAAAAAGGCAATGGAACAATTTTTTTCTCAGCGGCAGGCCTCCGCCTGTACCGCGCACAAAAAAGCCAGCTTTCCGCTGGCTTGACAATATCTCTCCATATCAAGCCGCGTCATCGTTTTTGAGAAACCGTAAAGACGTTATGGTATAAATATACTCTTGCTCTTTTGACAGGTAGCAAAATATCTCTCTTCATGTAAGGTTATTTCTCCTACAATCTACCCTTTTTCTTGTTCAATCTTTATCTATATTATAGCAATTCGGATGGATAAGTCAACCTTATTTTGCCTT
>JAKJEP010000252.1:0-5043 GCA_022705365.1 Planctomycetota bacterium
CCTCCAGGCTGGCCAGCGCCGCCGCACAACCCAGGGCATTGCCGGTGTAAGTATGCCCGTGATAAAAGGTTGTATCGATCCACGGCTCCCGCAAAAAAGCCTCGAACACCTTCTCACTCGCCAGCGTCGCCGCCAGCGGCAGATACCCCCCCGTCAATCCCTTTGCCACACACATCAGGTCCGGCTCCACTCCCTCCTGCTCACAGGCAAACATCGTCCCGGTCCGGCCGAAACCCGTCGCCACCTCATCGGCAATCAGCAATGTACCATATTCCCGCGCCAGCCGCGCCGCCCCCGCCAGAAACCCATCCGGATGCACCAGAATCCCCGCCGCCCCCTGCACCAGCGGCTCCATCACGATTGCTGCAATCTTACCAGCCTGCTGCCGCAGCACCTTCTCCATCTCCGCCAGACAATGATCCCGGCACTCCTCCGCTGTCCCGTCAAACCGGTAGGGATGAGGACTTTCTGTAAAATGAGCCTTAAACGTAAGCGGCCCGAAGATTCGGTGAAAAATCTCGATCCCCCCCACGCTCACCGACCCCATCGTATCCCCATGATACGACTGTTTTAGGGCGATAAAACTCGTCCGCCCACCCTGCCCCAAATTGCGCCAATACTGAAACGCCATCTTGAGCGCAATCTCCACCGACGTCGCCCCGCTGTCCGAATAAAACACCTTACCTAACCCCTTCGGGCTGACCTCCACCAGCCGCTTCGCCAGCTCAATCGCCGGCTCACACGTCAGCCCCAGCAGCGTACTATGGGCGATCTTCCCCAACTGCTCCCCAATCGCCGCGTTGATGTGCGGATGATTATGCCCATGCACGTTGCACCATAACGACGACACCCCGTCGATGTACCTCCGCCCCTCCGTATCAATCAGATACACTCCCTCCCCCCGCGCGATAACCAGCGGCTCCTCCGACTGCCACATTCCCATCGGCGTAAACGGATGCCATAAATACTCCTTATCCCACTGTTGCCATTTTTCTGTATTCATTATTCCCTTAGTAATCTGCCTTACAGCAGCGCCAGAATCCCGCCGTCCACATAAACAATCTGCCCTGTCACAAAGCTGCTGGCATCCGAAGACAAAAATACCGCCGCTCCCACCAGTTCTTCCGGCTCCCCCCACCGGTTCATCGGTGTCCGTGCCAGCATCCACTTATTAAATGTCTCGTCCGAGCTAACGTGGCGGGTCATTTTCGTTTTTAAAAATCCCGGACCAATTGCATTCACGGTAATCCCGTATTTGGCCCATTCCGCTCCCAGCGCCTTGGTCAACATCAGTATCCCGCCCTTGCTGGCCGCGTACGGCGGATTCTTCGGCCGCGTCATGTGCGACATCAGCGAACCGGTATTGACAATCTTGCCGCCCTTGCCCACCTGCTTACGGTGCCGGCAAAACGCCTGCGACAAAACAAAGACCGCATTCAAATTTGTCCCTATGATATTCTGCCATACCTCATAGGGAAATTCCTCCGCCGGATGCTGAGCATTAATCCCGGCGTTATTCAACAGAATATCCACCCCACCGGTCGTCTCCACCACCTTCTGGAAAAAACTATCCAGCTTGGCCGTCTCCAGCATATCCACCACAAACGTCCATACCTTCCGCCCCGTCTCCGTCTCGATCTCCTTCTTCGCCTGGGCCAGTTCCTCCTCGTGCCTGGAACTGATCGCCACATCCGCCCCATACTGTGCCAGTCCCTTCGCCAACGCCAGCCCGATCCCCCGGCTGCTGCCCGTCACCAGGGCCGTCTTGCCATCCAACCGAAATAAATCCTTTGCCATAGTTCGTTATTCCTCAATTTTTATATTTGTTTTTGCTCTTTGATTTTCTTGTTTACACCAGATTCAAACTGCGTCCCCCATCCACCGTCAGGATCTGCCCATTAATATGCTCCGTTTCTCGCGCCACCAAAAACAGCACCGCCGCCGCTACATCGCTGCACTTACCCAGCCGCCCGTCGGGCGTCTTCCGCTGCATATCCTCCCGCACCTGCGCCGGCGTCAACCCCATCTGCTGGGCCCGCTGGCAGATCACCTTGTCCAGCATCTCCGTATCCGTAATCCCCGGGCAAACCAGGTTAATCATGATTCCATATTGGGCCAGGTCGCTGGCCAAAGCCCGCACCAGCCCCACCATCCCATGCTTGGAGGCCGTATAAGGTACCGCGCTGGGACAGGAAACAATCGAGGACGTCGAGCCGATATGCACGATCCGCCCGTATTTCTGTTTCACCATCACCTTCGCCGCCTCCCGCGACAACAGAAACGCCCCCTTCAAATTCACATTCAGCGTAAAATCCCAGTCCTCATCCGTCACCTGCAGCGCCGGCGCCGGCCGGTTCACCCCCACCGCATTTACCAGGCAGTCGATCCGCCCGAACCGGTCCGCCGCCTTTCCCATAAAATCCGTCACCGGCTGCGACTGCGAAATATCCACCGCCTCCAGCAGCACCTCTTTCCCAAACGTCTCCGCCGCCCTGGCGCGAATCGCGCTATCCTTATACAACACATCCATCAGCGCCAGCCGGTCTCCCCGCCGCGCCAAGGCCTCGGCTATCACCAACCCCATTCCCCGCCCCGCCCCGCATACTACACTCACCTGTTTTGTTTGCTCCATATTATTTCATCCTTTTTTAATATAAAACATAAGCCCCGCGGATTCAATCCACGAGGCTTGTGTTAATTCTAAGTGATTATCAAAAGCTTTTCCAGATTTTTCCAGCCAATTATTTACGTTTTCGCAGCAGAGCCAGAGCGCCCATGCTCAGCAGGGCCATCGTCGCCGGTTCGGGCACTTCGGTAATCGTAACGTCAAAAGGCGAATTCTCCGAGCCAAATTCAGCACCGGCACCCTGAACAAAGTCAATGGTATCCCCGGCTGCAATGGCAACAACACCCACGTTATCCACGTTAAATGAGATATCACCCACTACCGAAGGCTGATGGAACAGGACCTGTTCACTCGCCTGGCCGGCATTTTTTACAACCCAGAATTCCCGCTCTCCGCCAGCACCTTTACTCAGCATCCCATCCAAATTGACAGCCGATTGCGTAATCGTGGCAGGCGCCGTCCAGCGAACGGTAATATCTTCCCATTCGCCTAAATAGTAAGCTGACCCGGTATGCATCGCTACTTCCCCCAACTGGATGCTATACCACCCACCCGCCATCGTATCGTTGCGCCACATAATCGGGCCGACATTAGGAGCATTACCGTCCGGTCCCCAGAAAGGATTTCCTTCTGGACTAGTTCCGGCATATGCAAACGAAATAAACTCACTGATGTCATTCTGGCCGCCATAACCATATTGCCACGGAGCCATCTGGGTGGGATATCCCCACTCCGTCACAAAATTCCAACTGTCCGCATTGGACACCGATACCAATGCTAAAACCAACAATAATACAATCTTCTTCATTTTTCATTTCCTCCATTGACAGGCTCCTCGCTTTGTCAAATTTTAAAAGAACCACAACATTTAGAAAAACACGTAAACGACACACACACATAAAGTTTTTCGCTATTCAATTATTCTCTGATCATTTCCTTTCTTTTTTCAGGAATCCCGAACGGACCGATTTTTTTCCGGCCCGTTCGGGTGCAATCCTTTTGTTTCTATCTGTTACGGCACATCCGTACAGGTCGGTTCCAGCGGATCATTACACTTCAGCCAATTCTGAGCCAGCAGGGCGAAATCTTCCAGATTGACATAGCAGTCGCGATTCAGGTCCGTCGGCATATGGGTTGTCAAATCCTCACAGCGAAGGGTTCCACGGATAATCTGGATAGATACGGATTTATTTTCACCTCCCCAACCATCACCAACCCCGTGGACAAAATCAATCGTGGTACCCACCGCAACCGGAATCCGCAGATCAAACGGCTCGTCCGAAGCGGTCTCTTGCCGTTCCCAGAGAACCTCGTTACCGTCTTTGACGATCCACAGGTCCCCTGGACCGCCGCTGCCGAACATGCCGGATACCGCCATGATGTCTTCGACAGGAGAAGTCCAGCGGATCTTACTATTTGAAAGCGCAGGTGAAGCTGGGTCACCGGGGTGTGAGCCGACTTCACACAATTCTATTCCATAGTTGGGAAATGACAAAGCTCTCCATAAAACCGGCCCGTTTGCGGTATCGCCCCAGGCAGGATTGCCGCCATTCAGAGAACAAGTCGGGTAGAGATGAAAATCAGCCAGATTTCCTTCCGCACCATACCCATAGGACCAGTCGTGGTGAGGATTTTCAGCATCCGTGGCGCTAATTCGGCTGGGACTGAAATCAACGGCAAAATCCCAGACATAGCTCGGATTCTCCGGTTCATAGGGAGCCGGGTCGGTACAGGGCGAATCATCAACAGGAGTGACGGTGGTATTCATGCCGTATTTTTCATATATATAGGCACGCACATCGTCAAAAGCGGCATTCGGATCCTCCAACGTGATATAATCCGGGTCGCTCAAATCGTAAACCAGGATTTCCGCGATATCACCGCGATGTGCTCCAAACCAGCCATAGCCTTCCCATTCGATCCAATTGGCGCCAATATCGCTATAGTGAGGCGGCAAGGCGGGATCCGAAGAATACTGTATGAGAGCACTTCCAATTTCATACGAATAAGCCGTCTGGCCGTTATCCTGGTCTAATACGAATAATTGCTTCTCTATCGAATTAGCAAGCGTATAGATCGTTAAATAATTCTTCTCCGCTGCATAGGTACCGGCACTTAATTCGGTTGAGCCATAGTACCACCAGAAGGAACTTCCATTCCCGTTGGTACCCAGGGCATATCCGTATTGTGTGCCGAGTGTACCGACGGAATAGTTAGTGAAGAACCGTTCATTCACCGCCCCGGCATCATAATTGGCCACGATAAAAATATTGAAATTCGTCAACTGAGTGGCGGAAGTATCGGTCAGACGCAGAGCATCATTGCCGTCGAAACGAAGTACATCATGGGGCCCGTTGGGAAATGTGGCGGTCGCCAGTTGCGGGAAACCGTATACACGGTCAGCATGATTACTGTTG
>JAKJEP010000252.1:5053-5378 GCA_022705365.1 Planctomycetota bacterium
CGCCATCGGGATCCTGGGCAACGCCCGCATCCGCCATATACCATACCACCATACCGGCCGCGGGGGGTTCCGTTGCCAGAGTATTGGCAGTAGCAATCCATGATACTAATCCGGTTAATACGGTCATTACAATCAAGTATTTTGTTTTGTGTAATTTGTTCACGTTAATATCCTCCAAAATTATATATATCCATAATTTATTACCATTTGTACTTATACAGGGATTCAATGTGTTTCTGCACAACCTGTATTTTCCGGATCGTTACACTTCAGCCAATCCGCCAACAGCAGAACAATATCTTCCAGGTTAACCCGGCAATTTCCA
>JAKJEP010000253.1:0-2866 GCA_022705365.1 Planctomycetota bacterium
AGCGGCGCCGGGTCCGAGGCGGAGGCGGATACCACAATCGTATAATCCATCGCTCCGTGTTTTTTGAGGATTTCGACCACCCGTACCACCGTCGATTCCTTTTGGCCGACTGCCACATAGACACAAATCACATCTTTGCCTTTTTGATTGATGATCGTATCCAGGGCGATGGCCGTTTTCCCGGTCTTGCGGTCTCCGATAATCAGCTCCCGCTGGCCCCGGCCGATGGGGATCATCGAATCAATGGCTTTCAGGCCGGTCTGCAGGGGCTGGTTCACCGGCTGGCGGTCGGCAATGCCCGGCGCGATCATATCCACCAGCCGTTTGCGGCCGGCTGTGATGGCCGGCCCCCCGTCCAGGGCCTGGCCCAGCGGATTCACCACCCGGCCCAGCATCTCCGGTCCGACCGGCACCTGCAGCAGTTCGCCCGTGGCCCGGACCTGATCCCCTTCCTTGATACCGAGATAATCGCCGTACACCACCGCCCCGATGGAACCTTCCTCCAGGTTCATAACCTGGCCGTACACGCCGTTTTCAAACCGCAGCATCTCACCGGCCATGGCGTTTCGCAAACCATAGATTCGCGCAATCCCATCTCCAATTTCAAGTACTTGTCCGACATCGGAAACTTCCCATTCGCTGCGATACTGGGCGATTTCCTGCTTGATTACACTGGTTATTTCTTCCACTTTAAATTTCATCTGAGGCCTCTACTTCCAATTTTTCTGCCTTCTAGTTTCCGGAACCGATTCCCAGATCTTCATTCCTCCAGAATCATGGACGCCGCTGCCGGTACCGGCTTTTTCCGCAATCGGCGGGCCATCCGCTGCAAGGCTCCCAAAAGGGAGCCGTCCATAATCGTGTCGCCAACTTTCAGTATCAGGCCGCCGAGGATGGAGGGATCCACTTTCGTTTGTAACACCATTTTTTTTTGCAAAGCCCGGCCGATCTGTTCAGCATACCGGAGGTGCTCGGAGTTTTCCAGGGGCACCGCCGTGGTCAGCGTCCCCTTCACAAGACCGGTCCGGGCATCCTCCAAATCCTTATAGACTGACAGGATCGCCGGCAGCAAACCCAATCGATCCCTGGCAGCCGTCACTGCCAGAAACTTCATGGTCAAGTCTGAAAACCGGCCGGAAAAAACCTTCGCCAACATATTCTTCTTATACTCCCGGCTGACGGCCGGACTTTCCAGAAAGGCGGCAAAATCAGCATTCCCAGCGATCAGTTCCGCCAACGCCTGCATTTCCTGACACACCGTTTCATTTGCCTGGCTTTCACTGGCCAGCTCAAACAAGACTTCCGCATATACTTTTGCGGCGGCTTCCTTTGCACTTTCTGACATACGCATTTGCTCCCTTACGGAAACGACCGGTTTGGCAATTGATTCAACGACTCCTGCAGCAAATGGCGATGATCTTCGGGAGACAGATTTTTCTGAATGATCCGGGCCGCCAGATCGGTGGCAATCGCCGTGGACTGTTCATATATTTCCTTTAATGCCCCATCCTTCGCCATCTGGATATCCCGCGCCGCCTGCTGGCGCAGCGCCTGGGATTCCTCCTGGGCCTGCTTCTTGAACTGCTCGGCCAGATGGATCGCATCCACCCGGCCTTTGGCCAGGATTTCCTGCGCTTCCTTTTGGGCACTGGCTATCTGCGCCTGGTATTCCCGCAAAATCCGCTCCGCATCCACCCGGGCTTTTTCGGCATCCTCGATGGTGTGACGAATATGCGCTTCCCGCTTTTGCAGGCCGCCCAGAATCGGCCCCCAGGCCCATTTACCCAGGACCGCTAAAATAAGCAAAAACAGGGCAATCGTAAACAGGGCGGTAAAGATGTCACCGGAAAAAATGCCGGGCGTTTCCACCGTATGGCCGGTTTCTCCGGCGGCTTCTTCCGCTGCCAGCAAGGGACTGGCCAGCACCCACCAACCCGTCAGGTATAAGAATCGGCAAAACATAGCCTTCTCCATAAGCGCAACACGACACAGAATGTACCGGATCAGCGCATTAGAATTTACCTATTGCCATCAAACAGACAATAATCGCAAAGAAAGTAAATCCCTCAATCAGGGCCGCCGAAATGAGCATACTGGTAAAAATCCGGCCCCCGGCCTCCGGCTGCCGGGCAATACTCTCCACCGCACCGGCACCAATATTTCCAATTCCCTTACCCGCCCCAATGACCACCAAGCCACAGCCTATCGCAGCGCCCATACAGGCTAATCCTTTGTCACCAATCAATTGCGTTGCTTCTGCCAACATATTCACATCCATTTTACAATCTCCAAGTTAGTTCCATATTTATATACCAGAATCTTTTTGGCTGGGCATAAAACCCGCCTTTTTGTCTTTAATGTTCCGGATGAACCGCCGACGCGATAAACAAAGTTGTCAAAAAGGTAAAAATATACGCCTGTAAAAAAGCAACAAACACATCCATAAGACTTAAGACGACAGAACCCAACAGCGTCACACCGGCAATGGGCAAACTCCGCGACAACAGCGCGATTCCCATTAAGGCGGCAATCACGGTATGTCCCGCCAGCATATTGGCGAATAACCGGATCGCCAGGGCAAACGGTTTTACCAGCGCCCCGATGATTTCCAGAAAATACATAAACGGTATCAGCGGAACCGGCACATGGGGGATGAAGTTTTTGATATAATGCCATAATCCCTGCTGGCGGATTCCCGAAATATGAATCATAAAAAACGCCATCGCCGCCAAACTGCCCGTAATCCAGATATTGGCGGTCGCGGCCCCCCCCAGATGCTTCAGCCGCCGCCCTGACAGCAGATACAAAAGGCCGTCCGTAGGGACCATTCCCAGCAAATTGCAAATCAGGATAAAAAAGAAAACAC
>JAKJEP010000253.1:2876-5368 GCA_022705365.1 Planctomycetota bacterium
ATCAGCATCACCGCCGCCGTCACCAGAATCATCAGCATATGATTGCTGAATTCGATCGTATGGCCGAACAGCTCAAACTCAAATAGTTTCTGCTGCACCACATGGGAAATCGGATTCGATACGGCCAGCACACTCCAGCTATTCCACACCGCATTCATTTGCCTGCTTCAGACCTTCTTTCCCATCGCCGGGACATAAAGCCGGACATATTTCACCACCACCCACGTCTCCCAAATCAGTAAACACAGATAAAAAGCCAGAACGGACAGAGCATAAATCAGCCGATGTCTCGCTTCCAGCACAGTCAAATACACCAGGAAGGCAATGCCAGCGGTAACTACCATGCGGAGACCCATCGCCACCAGACAAGCCTGTATCAGCCACTGCCGGCGGCGCTGCGCCGCGAACACTACCGGGATCAGGCTGGATAGCGAACCTATCAAACAAACCAGAGCCGCCCAGAAAATAGCTTCCACCCCAGCGGTGCCGAACCAATACCAACCGGGCCAGGCCATCCCGATCGAGACGATCAGGACCCATCCCAGAGCCTGAAGCAGCAGTTTTCCTAAATCCATTACCATAAAAATCTTATCTACCAATCATCTTCGACATAGGAAGCAAGAGAATCATGGAATCATTTTCGCCAAGCGGCGGTTTCTTTCAGCATCAGATAGGTCATGCCGATTACAGCAACCAACAAAGCCGTCACCATCAGCCAGGGTTCGGTTCCATAACGACGGTCCGCATAGTAGCCAGCATAGGTAAAAATTCCGCAAACACCGATGTATTCAATGCCTATACTTAACCAACGCAGCGATAACCTGTCATTATCCTTATCTTTTTGTTCCGGCTGCCATTTTTTTTTCTTTTCCACATCTTTCTTTCGAGCCTACTTATGACGCCAGCGTCAAAAGCTCCTGGCTCCCCTTGTTATTGGGGAGCCAAAGTGAGTGTTTGGATGTTCATATTGGCTTTTGGCGGTTCCATCAATTATCTATATCAATACTTTATATCATAAATCATGGCGATTTCATCACACTTATCCTGTTTGCAGCAGCGAAAACAATCAGACCATACTTTCATGGGCAGTTGAGCCTTTTCCACTTGCTTAAAACCCAGCTTTTCAAAGAATACCGGTTCTAAGGTCAGGGTAAATATCCGCGGCACCTTTAATTGCCTGGCTTGCTCTATCTGATTGATTACCAATGCTTTACCAATCCCTTTCCCCTGAAAACCCTCTTTCACAGCTAAGGATTTAATCTCCGCCAGGTCGGCCCAAAGTACCTGTAAGGCACAACAACCCACCACCTGCCCCCCTGCCTCCCAAACCTTAAAATCCCGCAACGACTCGTATAGATGAGACAAGGAACGAAACAGCATCCGCCCCAATTCGGCATACGAATTAATCAGTTCCCGCATTGCTGGGACGTCATCTAATCGAGCATCTCGTATCAAGGCTGTTTCCTTTCACCTTGCTGTAAAAGGTGTACTATACCATCCTTCCCACTCTTTGGCAATTCGTGTAAAATATCTTCGCTTTTCGTGGAATTTTCCACATATAATGACCATACAAGACGCCAGCGTCAAAAGCTCGTCGTCCCCTGGTTATTGGGGCGTCAGAGCCGTTTTTGGAAGTCCATATAGACTTTTGGCGATTCCGTCATAAAAGAAGATAGAATACATGCAAAAATTTGTAATTCAAGAACATATTCAAAAAAACTCTTGTCATTGGGACCTCATGCTCCAGCAGGAAAATGTCCTTGTTACCTGGCAAATTCCGCTCTGTCCCTCCCAATGGCATGAAAAACCGGTCCCCTGCCGCAAAATCTTCGATCACCGGCTCAAATACCTCACCTATGAGGGGCCGCTGACCCAGAATCGCGGTTTTGTCAAAATGTATGCCGCCGGAAATTATCAAATCCTGGATTCCGCAAAAAACTATTGGAGAATCAACCTGCACAGTGATACTATCCGGGGAAATATGACTTTAGAATGTATGCAAGAGGATCAATGGCAATTATGCTGGCAAGGAGAATCCGGTGAATAATTCGTGCCGCCCCCCCTACTACGGTCTGGTGTTGTTTGTATTATTTTCTGCCCTGATTGCAGGTCTGTCTGGATGCTCGACCGGCAATTCCCAGGCCCTGCAAACCATGAAAGGGGATGCCAAAGAAATGCCGAAAAATCTGTGGCAGGACACCAAAAAACTGGTCATGGACCGGGAAAACGCCGCAATTCTGCTCATCGCCGGCGGTGCTTCCGGTTATACCCGCTGTGCCCACGATGATAAAATCGAGGATCATTTCGAGGGCCACCATACTTTCCCCCGCGATTTTACTATCGGAATCGGGGCTTCCGGCAGTCCGGTGACCCATTTTACTTTGGCGGGAACCGGGTATTTATATGGAGTTATGGCGGAAAATGATGAAATGCATCAGGTATCCCGCAGCCTGATCGAAGCCCTATCCCTCAACGGACTATTGACCAGCGGC
>JAKJEP010000254.1 GCA_022705365.1 Planctomycetota bacterium
GTAGATGATATTCCGCAAAAATAGTCCCTGGCCCGCCTCCCCAGGTTGGGTGCATGTTGATGCTGTTCTTCGTGGTTCCCCGATTGATAACTCCCCGGCTGAAACTTGCCCCGCTCTCCGGTACTGCTCCCTCCCAGCCGACCGGCATATACATCATTTCCCGCCTGAAATACTGCCAGCCTACCCGATTCGTTTTGATCAGATCCAGGCGCGCTGCCGCGGATTCCGGAACGACGGTCAAAGGAATGGCCTCTCCAATGGTCGAGGGAGTTGCCGGTTTCTCAAAATGGCTCTCGAAAATCTGCACCGCATGAGCGGTATAAGTGCGTCCTGACTCGGTGAAGTCCGCGTAGATATGAACCGGGTACAGCGCGGAATAGGCCCCCTGACCTGCTTTAATGCGGAAGGTTACCGTTTCTTCCTGGTTTGGCGCAATATCAATGGACTGGGTAATTTCGCCTACCGCACGCCATTCATCCACCAGCCCCGCCATTCGCAGTTGAACCGGTAGTATATTTTCTCCTTTGTTTTGCACCGTTACCGTAACCTCTTGCGGCTGCCCATATTCCTGCACCGGGCCGATGTCCCCGATGCTCAGCTTCAACGGCCCTTCCTGCACAATGTGCCCGTCAAAGCCCTGCACGGAAAGAACCAGAACCGAAAGAATAAGCAGGATGGAAATCGAAGGGGGTTTCAGAAAGATCATGAGCGGTTTCTCCTGTTAAATACATATTGTACGATGCAGATACCGACTTCTGCAATGGCAGATTGCAACGCAATTTAAATTTAAGACTTTAATGCTTCAGTAACGTTTGTTAAAATATTATTTCACAGACATTTTTGTATATATTGTCTGGAAACAGGACTAAACTCGGAGAACCTAATCGCATGAAACAGTCTTTTCTACGATGCTTTAAGTTGTTACTGGTTATGGTGTTGGGTGGGTGCGGAGGTCCGCAATCGAACTGTACGATAGAGGTCCAGGATGTGAATCCCTGGACGCATCTTGCCTTTAAGAATGATCCCGGAAACTTTCAATTTGCTATTATTGGGGATCATGCTGGCGGTCATCGACCCGGGGTATTTTCCGACGCCGTTGCTAAACTCAACCTGCTGCAGCCGGAATTTGTCCTCTCGGTGGGTGATTTTATCGAGGGCTATACCGAGGATGAAGTGGCCCTGGACCGGATGTGGAACGAATTTGAGGGGATGACCGATCAACTGCAGATGCCTTTTTTCTATCTGCCTGGTAATCATGACGATACCAACGAAACCATGCTGCGTAAATGGCGGCAGCGGTTTGGGCGTCCGTATTATCATTTTGTATATCAGGATGTTCTGTTTCTGGTTTTAGACAGTGAAGACCCGCCGCGGGGCCATGAATCTTCGAATTTCAGCCCGGAACAACTGGATTATTTTCGAGCTGTGTTGAAGAAAAATACCGGAAATCGCTGGACCATGATTTTTGTGCACAAACCGATGTGGGAGACGGAACACCCCGGCTGGCTGGAGTTTGAGAAGATGGTGGCGGACCGGGATTACACCGTATTTGCCGGCCACGCCCATGCCTATACGCTGACTCATCGTCTGGATAAAAAATATGTCCGGCTGGGTATTACCGGCGGAGTCCTGCCTGCCCCAGTTCCGGAAACGGAATTGCCCGATGCGATTACCTGGGTTACGATGACCGATCAGGGACCGGTTCTGGCCAATATCCTGCTGCGGGGCATTTTGGATGAAAAAACGCCCCCGCCCGTAACTGCCGGCCCCAAATAGCATATCATCCTGAAAAACAATAATTTGCGGTAAAATCCGGCGGAATTTCACCTGAAATAAATTGACCGGCAAAGAAAGCTATTTTACAATAGTAAGCAGCACGTTTCAAATTCGAATATATCGATAATCGCACAGCATGCAATTGTATCATAACCATTAGCAGCCGCCTAAACCGGGCAAGGTAAGGTAGTTATGAGCCTGAATGAAATGGATGCCGTCAAAGAGCAATTGGAAAAATTGAAGCATAGGGAGGCGGCCTATAAAGCCAAATTTTCCCAGGGGGCGATACCCGAAGAGGAATATCGCAAGGCTATAGCTCTGATCGACCAGCAAAGGAAAAAGCTGGATTCCCAGATGGATGATTCCATTGTGGCGATGATGTTTATTAAAGAATCCCAGCCGGGGGTGCTGGATTTATCCGATTCCTTTGTGCAAAGAATCAAGTCGGGAACGGCTAAGCAGCCTTCGCCGGGGGATACGGGGGTGTCGGCGATGCGGATTACGGAAATGAAGCGGGGAATGATGAATAACGCGCGGGCACTGGAGTTGAAATTTGAGTATCGGGGCAAGACCTGCAAGGCTATCATCGATTCGCAGGAGGGGCAGTGGCATTTCAATTCGGCGGGAGAAAAGTTCTATCTGTTTCAGTTCCTAAGTGCTTTGGAGAACAATGGTTACTTTGAGGAAGGATTTGAAAAAGAGGCCCGGCGCCATCCGGAAGACTGGTATGAGGTGGTGGTAGAGGGGAAAACGTATGCGGAAAAGGGCAAAGAAAAGAATACTCGGGATAATTTTCCCGCTATATGCAAACAGTCGATTTCCCAATATCTTACCTCCAGGCCGGATAAGCAGGGGACGGCGGCGGGTAAAAAAGATTCTGGTGATTTAACTGGTGAACCTATCATCATTTACAAAGTGGAACATGGCGAATGGACCGAGATGGGCCGCAAGGATTTCGGCAAGGGGGTTCAGGAATTCCCGCGGTTTATTACGGTGACGTTGGATTGGGGCAAATACCGGCTCAAGGCCCGGATTACCACGATGGACGGGGAATGGGAAGTGGTACCGCGGGACCTGTCGGACAGTTATCCGAAGGAGATGCTCAAGCAGTTCAAACACGCTATCCCCTTTATGGTTCAGGAGTTAGGGCAGCCGCGGAACAAGTATCTGGCCAATGCCATCCTGACGGAGATGCGGATCAAGGAGCACCGGCACCAGTGGCAGCCGGTGGTCAAAAGCAGCGGGGCCTTTACCTTTCCTAACGAATGCAAGTCCTTGTTTTCAGCCAGCGAGCTGGACTAGCCCCTATTTCTCACGGGGTTGACAACTATTTTGATAACTCCGTAGTTCAGTATGTCTTATGTATTATTTTTCGCTTCACCAGCTTCAACCGTCTGTTTTCAGCAACGAAGAAGGCGGGCAAAAAGACCACTGAAAATCGAAAGCTTGTGAGATATGCAGATTAACGCCGCCATGTCCCCCATCGCTGTTTTTCAGTTGACAAACGGGGAAAAAAAGTGTAATCTTATACTATCAGCTCGGAATCTTCGTGATCATTGCATGTTCGTACTTACCCCTTCGCAGAAAAAAATGCCTCTTCAAAAGAATTTGTGGGTGAATTTGGGATGTTTCGTTCGTAACCTATTGACATATAATGACGTATGACGTTTCCCATGGATTTATTTGCCCACAAATTGTTCAGAAGAGCCAAAAAAAATAAGTGAATAGAGTACCCTAGTAGGTGGGGTTTCATTTTCGGTCTATGGTTTTTCCCTGCAAGGAAAGGAGAACAGAATATGAGAAAGCATCATCTTATCCAAACCCTCGTTGTGGTCCTGCTGCTGGCGGCCATTCCGGCCTGGGCCGAAAAAATCGTCATCGGCCCCTATCCCAACTATAAAGGTATGCAGCAGGTGATCGGCCCTGTGGTCATCCCCACTACCAATAGTGTTACTATTAATGATCCCTTCAGCGGATCGTCCTACACCATTCAGAGTTATGGCGGTCAGGAGTACATGGTCACTATGTCTGTACCGGTATTTGCCGCCAGCTACGTGGCGTTCGAAAGTTCTTTGGACCAGCCCTTTAATCCCGGCACCGACTCCTTGACCTTCACCGAAATCTTTGCTTTCGACACCCAGCCGGATTTACCTCTGCCGCAGGTTCCCTTCCTGAACGGCTTTCTGCCGGGGCCTCCGCCGTATCCCCAGATCCAGCCGGTTGGCCAGGCCTATTTTATCGGCCCGACGGAGGTACCCTATTATGCCGAATATAGCTCCGTTGCGCCCATTATGGCTCTGGCCACCCTGCCGGAACTGGACGGGTATGATGTTTCCATCTTTGGCGGCGATCCGGAGTGCATCGTTTTCGTCTCTCAGGCAACCGTCCCGGCGGCCGAGTTCATCCAATCGGGGTTTGTCTTCAGCTTTGATTACCAGAGCTATACCTACGTCGGTGACATCGATCCCGAATACCCCTTTGAACACCGCTGGACCCTCAATATTAGCCAGTGGAATCCGCAGGTGGCCTTTGTCAACGACCTCGAAGTGGAAGGCCCGACCATTATTCCGGGTTACCTGGAAATTATCCCGCCGGCCAACTGGGGTGTCAGCGAATATATCATCGGCCGCTACGGCTATCAGGCCAATCCCGGTGCCGAATTTACCAACGTGGGTACCTACACTGACTGGATTGTCAGGGGCAAGACGCCCTATGTCGAGCCGGGCTATGCCTACCTGACCCGCAGCGGGAGCCAGGTCAGTGCTAAAGTTCCGACGATGGTGCCTGCTGGCCAGGTCCAGGAATTCGAATTTTCCTACGATTACCTGGGCTATGTCGAACCGGATGATCCTGCCTGGAGCGGTCCGGTCAATCCCGAATACCCCTATCAGCACAGTTGGGCTTTGGAGATAATGCAGTGGAATCCGCAGGTCCCCTCGGTCAGCGATCTGGATGTGGAAGGCCCGCATGTCATTCCCGGTTATATAGAAGTTGTACCCCCGGAAAACTGGCACAGCAGCGAAACATGGTATTTCGGCCGTTACAGTTATGAAGCCAATCCCGGAAATGAGATTACCGCCGGCGGCGGCACCTATGGCTGGAAGGTCAATGCCAAGACGCCCTATGTCGAGCCGGGCTATGCCTTCCTGACCAGCGGTGGCCAGCGGGTCAGCGCCCGTATGCCGACGGAGGTGGTCGGCCAGCTTCCCCAGTGCGGTGACCAGGGCTACCTTGCAGCCGATATCAATCGCGATTGCCATGTCAATCTGATGGATTTGGCCATGATGGCCCAGCAGTGGCTGGCTTGTACCATGCCCGGGGAGGCCGGTTGTCAGGTCAGTGAACCGACCATCGTGGGACTGGGAATGGCTTTTGATGACCTGGCGGACGGTCCGGCCAAAATCCTGTATCTCTACGATGATTCCAATCTGGGTACGCTGGAGGCCGGCGACGAGATTATTGAGTACCGCGGCTTACCGATCACCAGCGGGGCGGACCTGATGGCGGCGATTGATTCTCTGCCGATGCTGGTTCAGGGTGAGTTGGTGCCTCTGTCCCTGATACGCGATAGCCAGACC
>JAKJEP010000255.1 GCA_022705365.1 Planctomycetota bacterium
TTTTATTTTTCTTTTTCCAGCCCCGCCAGCACCTCCTGAAAATCCGCCGGTAGGGGGGCTAACGGCTGATCCGCTTCCTGCCCGGCAAACCGGATCATATTCCGCAGCAGCCGCTCCGCCGCCGGATGCGTATCCAGATTCTCCTGTATCCGCAGGGTATTGAGCACGAACCGCCCGGCCCCCAGCTTATACACGCCTACCAGCAAGCCCGACGAATAGCGGAACGAAGTTTCTATCGCCCCGGCCGCCGCCTCCGCCGGCGTATCCAATCCGGAAAAAACATAATCGGGGATCAGCTCCCGGTAATAGGTATAATCCATCAGGCCTCCCGCCGGCAAGCCCTCAAAAATCGGATGGCTCCTGGCCCATTCATCCTTGGGATACACCCACCCGAAAATCCGAAGCAGCGTCCCCTTATTTTTCAGCGGCAGCCAGTGCAGGGCGTTCCCCTCCTGCGCAAACACTTCCGGCCGCAAAAAAAGTACGGTCGAACCACGTGCTATTCGCTCCGCCAACTGCCGGAAAACCTCCGCCTTTTTCTCGGCGGCTAGATCATCAAATACGATGATAACCTGCCGGCGGCTTTGGTCCGCAGCTTCAAAGGGTATCGCCTTGATATTGTTTTTTTTCAGCCAGTCGCCGGGATCCCTGCCCGCCAAAACCAATTCCGTTTCTACCTCCGGCATGAACTGGCGGTCCGTCACATAAAATTCCACCTCGCCGCCGGCCGCCGCCGCCCCATGCTCAAACGTGGCTACCCAGTGATACTTTCCCTCCGGCCAGTCCGCCTTCACTTCCTCCGAAAAAATCCCAAACGCCATCGGCGGTTCCACTCCATCCGCTGCCCCCGGCACCTTCACTTGAATCTTCCGGCTGAAAACTGGCTGCCGCCCGGCGTCGAATACCTCCAGCCGGGCCGGGTATTTCCCCGCGGCCAGCACGTCCTCATTGGCCAGCACCGCCTCCAGCCGAATGGCGGCCCCCCGGTAAACATGCACCGGCTCGGCAAACAGGCACCACCGCAACGGATAAAAGCCGTCAAACATCGCCTCAAACGCCCCCGGCTTCCACTCCCGAAAATACGTATTGGCCACTCCCTCGCCCGTCTGGCCATGATCCAGCGCCCCCGTCAGATTCACCCCGTTGATATGCGGATTGGCACGGATGGCATTGAAGCCCAGCGTCCGCTGGCCGGCCATCTTTGCCTGGCACTGCCGGAAAAAATCCTCCGGCCGCCCGAAAACCTCCGCCATCTGCCATCGGTCCCAGTCTGCCTGAAACTGCTCCAGCCGCTGCCGGAACGTGGATCGCCGCGTATAATAAACCTGCGCATCCACCCGCTGTTCAAACTGCCGTGCCAGCCGGGCCAGATCCACCCCGCTGGCAATGCCATATTCGGAAACATAAATATTCTTGCCGCCTTCCCCCGCCGTCCGCAGCAGCTTGATAATCTCCGCATCATGCGGTGCCCGTGGATAAATATGCACATCGCCCGCCCCCGGCACATACGCCGCCACCTGCCCCCGGTGCGGCGGAATATGCTGCGAAGTGATTTCCGTCTTCGGCGGATTTGTCGGATCCTCCTGCCCCAGCAGGCACTGCCACTGGCCCGAACCCGGATTCGCTGCCGAACCGATATCCAGCCGGCAATCCCACCGCCCGCTGTGCAGCCACACCAGCCGGCCCGGGTCCATTTCCCGGATCATCCCCAGGCTGTTCACCGCCGCCTCGAACACCGGTCCGTTGTCTTTCACCCACGGCGTCGGGCATTCGTTCAGCAGCCCCCACATCACCACGCTCACATGGTTGCGATCCCGCAATATCGCACAGCGTAGCGACTGGTGGAACCGCTCCTCCATCCACGCCGAATTCTCCAGCAGCCAGCTCCCCCGGTGTTCCGCGTAAATCAGCAGCCCGATTTCATCGCACAGATCCAGTTGCTGCCGGCTTGGCGTCCCCATAATCCATCGCACCATATTGAATCCCATCGTCTTAAGATTCAGCATATCGCGCCGCGGAAAATCAGGCAGATAAGCGGTGAACAACTGGTCCGTCACCGGGCAGTCGTTGCCCGTGTGCGTACTCCGCAGAAAAATCCGCCTGCCGTTCAGCCGGAAATACCCCCGGTCCACCCGGAAATCCCGAAATCCGCAGCGGAACGTCTTGACATCCGCCCCCGCCGCCCCCTCCAGCCGCGCGGTAAACTGATACAAATACGGATCCTCCAGTTCCCACAGCCGCGGATTCGGCACCCGCAGCGTACTCTTCCACACCGTTTCCCCCGTCTCCACCTTTTTCTCCAGCCTCTGGCTGACGACCGCATCTCCCGCCCCCGCCGGTGCCGCCGCCAGTTCCAGCCGGGCCTCCGCCTGCCCGGCCCCGCAATTGCGGATCTTCACTTCTATATCGATGTCCCCCGTTTCCGCCCGCGGCTGCACAAAAACATCCTCGATATACACCTCCGGCACCAGCAGCAGTTCCACCGAATCCTCGATGCCCGTATAATTAAAGGCATGGCCGCCGGGAATCTGCCCCTGCACAAAATGGTCCACCCCTTTCCGGCTTGACCCGATCACCCGCACCGCCAGCCGGTTCCCCGGCCCCGCCTTCGCCGCCTCGGTAATATCGAACACAAACGGCCCGCCGCCGCACTCATGCTCCCCCAGCCGCACCCCGTTCAGCCAGACCTCCGCATAATAATACACCGACCAGAACCGCAGCAGTATCCGCCCGCCCGCCGCCGGCTTCGGAATCTCCACCTCCCGCCAGTACCACACCGTATCGAAATAGCCCGGCCACACATCCTGGCTCAGCCACGGCACCCGCATCGCCTCCGCCTCCGCCACCGGCTGCCGGAACCATTCCTTCTCGCGCCCGATATTCTCCGGATCTTTCGCCGCCAGCCACGGCCCGTCCAGCGAAATCATTTGAACCATCCCGCCTTCCCCCCGGGCATACCTCCCGAAAACACCCAATCCCAACCCCAACCCCAGCACCATCACCAGCAATACCCGCATACTTCTCATGGTCGCATTCTCCGTTTAAAGGGCCGTTTTGCTCTCTCGGTTCTGATACACTATACCCGCTTTAACGCACCCTGTAAACCAGACAAAAAGACCGCCTCACTCTCCTATTCCCGTTCTGAGTTCAGCCTTCAGGCTGTCTTATTCACCTCCATATTGTCTGGCCCAGAAATGTTGGGTATGCTCTGCATACCATCTTCTTTCCTGGCATTCCCGCACCGGCGGGAATCCATCTTCTATTCCTCTTGCGTTTATATCCAGCGACCACCGGGAGTGTCTGCTTACCTGCATATCGAACGCCCGCCCGATGGTCATTTCGAGCGCAGCCGAGAAATCTATTTAAAAATCATCGCCGTAGGCGATACCACCATTTTGCTATTTTTTATTTGATATTTGATTTTCTTTTCCAAGCCCCGCACGTTAGTAAGGGGGTCGATTACCCTGTTCCTGCCTTGGAATCAATCTTCTCTTCCCCCGCTCTCATACCATGTCCCATATATCGGCCAACCACCCGATCCCGATCTATCGGGATTCCTGCGCAAGCAGGAATCCAGGTTTTCTCTTCTCCCTATCCAAGCCCCGCACGTTAGTAAGGGGGCCGAATGCCCTGTTCTCCGCTCATACAAATATTTCTGAAAATCAAAAAAGGTAGTTCGTATTTTTTCTACCCCGCCCAGCATTTCCGAAGCATCTTGGATGGCTTGGTATTTCAGGGTCAGAAGGTCAGGCAGTTTCTCCTCGTCAAGCTCCTCCACGCCGGTTTCAATATATTTCGACAGCACAAATTCCAGAAACTCTTTCTGTTTATTATCCAACAAGGCAAATATATTTGACTGTGCCTCTGCTACCCGTGCTTCCCGGGTGATCGGCTTCACCGCAAAAGCCACATATTCGAGTACATCGAACAGATCGCTTTTTTCCGCGTTGATCAGCTTTTGCAGAGTGGCCAGCTCATCCTTGCCGTATCCGGCGTCAGCGAGTTTGGCAAGCAATGCCTTGCGCGTTAGGGGATACGACCAGATTTTGCGCAGTTCCTCTTCGCTGGCAAAAAACTCGGGCAATGCCCCAAACAGATTCCGCAAAAACTCTTCTACGGAAATCGGCTTACCCTCCGCACCCCAAAACGAAGTCGAAATCATATGCTGAATCTCGCGTTCTTTGCCATCCGCAAGTTTTATTTTCACTTTTTTCGGGCATATACAGGGTCGTTGGCCGCACTTGGGACAAATTTCGGGCGGCGGTTTTTCACAGGCACAAGGTCGTTGGCCGCATACCGGGCACACGCGGGGCGGTTTCTTTTCGCATACGCAGGGAAATTGGCCGCATTTGGCACAAACTTCGGCAATCGGCTCGCCGTCCCATTCCGGGTCGGCAAAATGATGGTAGGCATCGACAAAATCGTAGATGGTGAAATATTCCTTGCCGTCAAACAGCCTTGTGCCGCGCCCGATAATCTGCTTGAACTCGATCATCGAGTTGACCGGCCGCAGCAGCACGATGTTGCGAATATTGCGGGCATCCACGCCCGTGGACAGCTTTTGCGAGGTAGTCAGAATCGTCGGGATTGTCTTTTCGTTATCCTGAAACTCGCGCAAATACTGCTCGCCCAGCCCTGCATCGTTGGCGGTAACGCGAACGCAATAATTCGGCTCTTTTGATTTTTTATACTGATTGATCAAATTCCGCACCGCCGCGGCATGATCCTGGGTAGCACAGAAAACAATGGCTTTCTCGTTCTGGTTGATCTCTTCCAGCAGAATCTGTATCCGCTTGGCCTCACGCTCTTTGATCTCGATAATGCGATTGAAGTCCGCTTCTTCATAGATTCGGCCTTCTTCTACTTCGCCTTCAATGACCGTATCATCCGATACATAGATATAGTCATCCAGCGTAGTCGCAATCCGCCTTACCTTGAACGGCGTCAAAAAACCGTCGTTGATCCCCTCCTTGAGCGAGTAGATATACACCGGCTCGCCGAAATAGCGGTAGGTATCCGCATTGTCCCGGCGCTTGGGTGTGGCGGTCAGGCCCAACTGAACCGCTGGCGAAAAGTACTCCAGAATGCCCCGCCAGTTGCTTTCGTCATTCGCCCCGCCCCGATGGCACTCGTCGATAACAATAAAATCAAAATAATCCGCCGGATAGTCGCCAAAATAGGGTGTGTTCTCCGGGCCGCTCATAAAGGTCTGAAAGATGGTGAAAAAAATACTGCCGTTGGTCGGCACTCTGCCTTTCCGGGCAATCTCTTTGGGATTGATCCGTACCAGCGCATCTTCCGGAAAGGCCGAGAATTTATTAAACGCCTGATCCGCCAG
>JAKJEP010000256.1:0-5041 GCA_022705365.1 Planctomycetota bacterium
CTTCGTTCTCGTCGCTATCTGTCCTCAACATATATACTTATATGCCTGCGGAAGATAGCTCCTGCGGCCTCGAAGGCAGCCAAAAATTCGCGCTGAAAACAAACTGTCGATGTTTGCGAAATGAAAAATATCACATAAGACATACTGAACCATGGAGTTAGTATTATATGTGTCAAAACCCCGTGAAATATGCGGGCTAGATCATGCCGGCCAGGAGTGCCCAGCGGCCGGCCTGGGGGCCTTCCCGCCGAAAGGAGGGGAAGTCCGGCTGCTCGAAGGTACAGCAGCCGCTGGTTTCGATCTGTTCGGGGGGCAGGCCTGCCTCCAGCAACTGCTGGCGATTGGCGGCGGCCAGATCGAAGAGCCATTTCGGTTGGGAATCGGAATTGCGCAGGTGGAGGTAATGGTGGGTCTGATGAAGATTCTTTTGGGCCTGTTCCGCAACTTCAGGCCCAACTTCGTAACAGCGTCCGCAGATGCCCGGTCCGATCCCTGCGTGCAGGTCTTCCAGGCGGCTGCCGCATTGTACTGTCATCACGTCAATCATCTGCCGGGCAATTTTCTGCACGGTCCCCCGCCAGCCGGCATGGCAAAGGCCCAGTACGGCCCGCACCGGATCGTAGGCGAGCAGCAGGGGGCAATCGGCACCCAGCAGCATGAGAGGAATGCCCCGCACCTGGGTTACCAGGGCGTCGGTATCGAGTGCCAGATGGGCCGGCTGAGTTACTACCGCGACCCGGCTGGAATGGACCTGACGGCACCGGCTCAAATGCTGCGCCGGCAATCCCAGCACCTGACAAAAGGCTTCCCGATTGCGGCGGCTGCCTTCCGGGTCCCGGCTGGAGAAATTGATCTGGCCGTTGCGGCGGAGGGAAATCCCGTGTCGCAAAGCCGATTGTTCCGCCAGACCATCGAACTGCAAATAGGAGATTTCGCTGTTTTCTATTCTACGCATCGGGCTGTTGGGGGAGAAGCTTATGCTTTGGTATCCAGGACCACTTTGATCTGATCCGGTTCGCCGGCCTTCTGCAGTGCCGCCAGGCCGTCCGCCAGCCGGAAGCGGGCGGTAATCAGGCCGTTGACCTCTATCTGACGGG
Organism: Planctomycetota bacterium; assembly: GCA_022705365.1. Taxonomy (GTDB): domain Bacteria; phylum Planctomycetota; class Phycisphaerae; order Sedimentisphaerales; family SM23-30; genus JAKJEP01. The sequence goes on from JAKJEP010000256.1 coordinate 1,098, forward strand.
CGGCCAGGGCATTGATGGCATCGGCAAACGGTCCGCAGCGGGAACCGATCAGGGTTATCTCATCGACCACCAGGGGTGATAGGTCCACGGCGGCACCCGGGGCAAAGGTGCTCTTGAGGACCAGCTTGCCGCGCGGCCGCACCAGCCGGCAGGCGGTGGCAAAACCCCCGGCGGACCCGGTGCAGTCCACCACGACATCCCATTCCTGCCGCGGGATCATATCGTCCAGCAGGATTCCCTGAATCCCCCGCTTCTCGCAAAATTGCAGTTTTTCCTCGTGTTTGCCCAGCAGGACCACCTTGCCCTTGCCCCCGTGCAGGGCCAGGACCTGCACGGCCAGCAGTCCCAGGCGGCCGTCTCCCACCACCATGACCTTTTGCCGCGGCTCGATGGGGACCTGCTTGACGATCTGGAGGGCGGCCGCCAGGGGTTCGATGAAGATCGCCGCCTCATTTTCGATGGCTGGCGGCAGGACATAGAGATTCCGGCGCGGCAAGGATACGTAGTCCGCAAACACGCCGTCATGATTTTTGATTCCGATGGTCTTTCGCTGCCGGCAATGATTGCTCAAGCCCGACAAGCACATATCGCACTTGCCGCAGACGCAATTGATATCGCCGACTACCCGCTTGCCCTGCAGATCTTTGGGGCCTTTGGCCACTGTTCCCACAAATTCATGGCCCAGTACCCCGGAAAACTCCATATAGCCCCTAGCAATCTCCAGATCGGTGGCACAGATTCCCGCCAGTTCCACCTGTACCAGGACCTCTTCCGGAGCCGGGACCGGATCCGGATACGACGGCCGGCAGCTCAGATTGCCATCCTGTATTACCAGTGCGCGCATAGCTCAAACCTCCATGTTATCTTTTTCGGTTTATTCATAGTCCCCTGCCAGCGCGGCAAACGGATCTTCCGAGGTCGCCAGCCAGCCCTGCCATTCCTTGCTATCATAGTCGAAATCCCTGCCTGTCAGCTTCTTGAGCGACTCCCGCGACTGAAAGGAGACGGCGAACTCCGGATCCTCCAGACCGTTGATCAGGCTCCGGATCACTTTGCGGTTCCGGTATTTCGCCAAAACCTCCGCTGCCCGTGCCCGGATCGAGCGTTCTTCATCCTTTTCCCGCATCACCAGCAGGATTTCCATCGCGTCGTCCTGCTGCCGCCGGCAGACACCCTCCAGCGTTTCCCGCCGCACCAGGAGGCTTTTATCATTGGCGGTCTCCTTGAGGGTATCCATGATATTTTCGATGGCATAATTTTTTACCAGCACCTGGACAGCAGCCGCCCGTACCTGGGCATCGACATCGCCCCGGGCCATAATCCGCAGGATCTTGGCTGTGGCTTCCCAGGTTGGCGCCTGCCCTTCCCCCAGCATCAGCACGCCCTGCCGCCGCTGGTCGGCATCCGCACTGCCCAGCCGTTCCAGCAGTTTCTGCCGGCGTACCTGGGGGCTGTCCGGCAGGAGCTTGAGCACCCAGGCGGCCACCGGGTTTTGCGGCTCTTCCTTTACCGTCACGCAGCCGGAGGTCCCCAGCACCAGCAGCAGGATCAGGATATTCGTAATTCTCGGAATATAGAGCATTTATCACTCCTACAAGCTCCCCGCCCATTTATGGTTTTATTTCCCGGCTACTGTATGCCAAACCGCCTCCTTACGCAAGTAGTATTGTTGCCAGATCGGCAAAATAGCCCTGCGGGTCGGGTTCGAAATCGAGGGTATGATGGGCGGCTGGGTAGAGGATAAAATCCTGTTCTCCCCGCGCCCCTAGCACCGGGCGCAAAAAATTAACGGTCGCTTCGTTATCCACGATCCGGTCCTGGCCGGCCAGAAACAGATACACCGGGACTGAAATCCGGCCCACCGCCTGGCGGGCCAGAAAATCCAGCTTCTTGGAGGCCATAAAAAAGGAGGCGGTCGCCTCTTTCAGCAGCAGGGGGTCGCGGGCCAGAAATTCCGTCAGCGGGATGGTATGCAATTTGTGTGGATGCACCAGGCCGTTCCAGCCGACCGATATTTTTTCTGGCAGGCGGATGTCGATTTTCGGGCACAGGCCCGGGGCTGTCAGTATCACCGACCGGAGTTTGGCTGGAAACTGCTGGGCATACACCAGCGCCAGCTTGCCCGACCAGCTCACCGCCACCACATTCACCTGCGCGGCCCCCGACCGCTGCTGGAGCCAGTTCACCGCCCGGTCCAGATCCTCGAGCAACTGGCCGGCGCTTTCGCAGTGGCCCCGGTCAGCCTGGTTCATCCCGCTGCCCCGCCGGTCCGGAGCCAGCACCGTCAGCCCCGCCTGCCGCAGGAAATCGCACGAACGGACAAACCAGCCGCTGTGCGACTGAATCCCGTGCAGATAAACTGCCGCCCGGCCCGGCTGATGGCCTGCGTAATACCGGCCCCTGGCTGGGTAGCCATCCCCCAGCGGGACCTCCACATATTCGCAGGGCAGGGGAGCCGCCATCGATATCTCCGGTGGCTGGTTCATCGGCCTATCCGCCCGAAGCTGCAATACTCCCGCACCGGGCAATGCTCGCAGTCCGGCTTGCGGGCGATGCAGATTGACCGCCCGTGGAAGATCATCAGGTGGCTGAAGAAGGTCCAGTCCTTTTGCGGGATCAGCTTCATCAGGTCCTGCTCCAGCTTCACCGGGTCGCTCTGCGGCGAGAGGCCCATCAGCCGCGACAGCCGGATCACATGGGTATCGGTTACGATTCCGGGGACGCCATAGGCATTGCCCAGAATCACATTGGCCGTCTTGCGTCCCACGCCCGCCAGGGCCACCAGTTCCTGCATCGTGGCCGGCACTTTGCCGCCGTGCCGGTCCACCATCGCCCGGCAGGCTGCCTGGATATTTTTTGCCTTGTTGTGGTAGAATCCCGTGCTGCGGATATCCGCCTCCAGCTCCGCCGCCGGCACTTTGGCATAATCCTCCGCCTGGCGGTACTTCCGGAACAGATCCTTCGTAACGATATTCACCCGCTCATCGGTGCACTGGGCCGAGAGAATGGTCGCAATCAACAGCTCCAGGGGATCGTCGTGGTCCAGGGCACATTTCGCCTGCGGATAGGTCTTCCGCAAAACCGCCAGGATCTTTTTGACCCGCTGGGGAGCGTCCTGTAAATCCTCCGCCGCCGGCGTAAACGCCTTCGGCGAATCTGCCGGCATTTTCTTTTCCGTCACCTTTTTCTTTTTGTCCACGTTAGAACCTCATGTTTTTGCAATTATTGTCTTACGGCACGGTTGGGGCTTGGATGCCACGATTGCAGCGGTTGCTTATAGCATTTCACTCGAAGGCGGCTCGTGGGCCTTTCGGCCATACACCTTCTCATAGGCCCGGCAATTGGGGCACAGCCGCCCTTCCAGCTTCTTCACCAGCCAGTAGGCCAGCCCCCGCTGTTTCCGCCGCGCCCGCCGGCACACCGGGCATTCCAGGCATTTCTGGGCCCGCTGCCGGTCCTTCGCCGTCACTTTCGGATTTTCAATATACATTACGTGCCTTCTCTCCAAAAAATGTGCCACGGTCGTGTCGGCCGTGCTCTTTATTCACTAACCTTATTTCGCTTCATCCAGCGCCGCCAGGGCGGCGTCTAGTCCGTAAATATCCCGCAGCACGATCGGCTGCAACGGATTTTTACCGGGGAAGATCGCCGCAAAGGGAATACTCTTCGACCCCAGCCGGTTCAGCATCTCGGTAATCGCCGGATCGTTCTGCGTCCAGTCCGCAATAATCAATTCCGTCCCCGTCTGGCGCAGCTTATCCTGAAAGGCCTGCCGCTTCAAGACCGTCTGTTCCACATACTTGCAGTTCGGGCACCAGTCGGCGGTAAACTCGACCATTACGGTCCGGCCTTCCTGGTGCAGTGCTACCAGCCGCGCTGCCAGCCAGTTCTGTGACTGCTGCTTCACAACCTCCGGCTTCATCGCCCACAACAGCACCACCCCC
>JAKJEP010000256.1:5051-5325 GCA_022705365.1 Planctomycetota bacterium
GATTGCCAGAATCGCAAATAACCGGGCCAGATGCCTTCTTCCCGCCGGGGTGCTGTAATTCACCACTCCCAGTGCCAGCCAGATACCAAAACCCAGCAGCAGGCAAAAAATCAGCAGCGGCAGATGCCAGCCCGGCGAGAACAGGAAGATCAGATACACGCACACCCCCAGCATCACAAATCCCAGTCCCTGCTTTAGCCGCACCATCCACATCCCCGCTTTCGGCAGCCGGTGCAGCAGCTTCGGAAACGCCGTCAGCAGGACATACGGCGCC
>JAKJEP010000257.1 GCA_022705365.1 Planctomycetota bacterium
GTCTTCAAAATCGAATCCCAGGAGAAACCCTTTATCACGGTCGAATCCGGCACGCAATTGCGGGGGCTGCAATTCTGGTATGCCGCCCAAACCCTCAGTGACGCCGGTAAGGTCATTGAATACCCCCCCACCGTGCAGTGCGCCCAAGGGCAATATGTGGCCGGTGTAACTCTTTCCAATTTAACCTGTTATGGAGAATTCATCGCCTTTGATTTACGCAGCGACCCCCGTACCAATTCCAAGTTTTGCGCGGAACTGCTGCTGATCGAGCACTGTTATGGATATCCGCTGAGCGGCCGTTTTGTGGATTTGGATTATATCTACGATATTCCCCGCGTCCTCCACTGCCACAGCAATCCCGCCATCCGTCGAACCATTGAGGGTGATACGCATCGAGAGGTCATCGACAGCGTCGTGGCGCGGAAAACCTTTACCTATTCCATCAATCACACCGACAACGCCGTACTGATGGATTTGTTTAGTTTCGGGGCCTTCGGCGGGGTGCGGCTGGGACCGGCCACCTATGGGCAGTTGACTAGTTTTAATCTGGATTGCGTGTCGATCGGCATTCATAAGTCGGGCGACAGCCAGTTCAACCGCAACTGGCAAATCGCCCAGGGTTCCATCATCGCCAATACCGGGCCACGCCCCGAGGACATTCATCCGATTGTCATTGACGGCAAAGGGCATACGTCCCTAACGAATGTTGAGGCTTTCAGCGGGCAGAATCCGGCCATCAGCACCCCTACGGTGGACGTAGGCGGCCGCCAGCTTACTTTGAGCCATGATTTTATTCTGGTGGACGGTGAGGAACCGCTGACGGTCGCTTTAACCGGCTGTCGCATGGCCAATTACTACGCCGAAAATCCGATAACGATGAAAAATCCCAACGCGGCGGTGTCGGTTTGCGGCTGCTTCAAAACCCGTGCCCACGATAATCGCGCGGTGCCGATCGAGAGCGGCCTCCTCTAAGCAGGGATTACAGCCGGGCAAAATTTTGCAGCATCTGCAGGCCCAGCCGCTGGGATTTTTCCGGGTGGAACTGGGTTGCCATGATGTTATTCCGGACAATGCTGGAGGCAAAGTCGCAGCCATGATTTGTCGTGGTAGCAATGACTCCCGCAACCGTGGGGACGACATAATAGGAGTGGACAAAGTAAACATAGGTTCCATCGGGTATATCCCGGTAGAGCGGGGAAGGAGTCCGGTATTGGAGCGAGTTCCAGCCCATGTGGGGGATTTTCAGTTCTTTTTCATCCTTCCGGCCGGAAAAGTCGAAACGAACCACCTTGCCCGGAATAATGCCAAGTCCTTCATATTCTCCATCTTCATAACTTACATCAAAGAGCAACTGAAGTCCCAGGCAGATACCCAGAAACCATTTCCCGCTTTCCGCTATTTCCCGGATTGGCTCTACCAATCCTTTCTCACGCAACGTCTGCATGGCATCGGCAAAGGCACCCACGCCCGGCAGAACGATTTTATCCACCTGTCTTAGTTCGCCAGGGTCTCGTACAATCTGCACCAAGGCCCCGACTTTTTCGAAGCTCTTCTGCACACTATGCAGATTCCCCATGCCATAATCAATAATACCTATCACAGAATCACTTTCTATCTATTACCCGGCATCTATTGGGGTTGTTGTACTATTCCAACCTTACGTAGATCAGCCGTCCGCAGGACTATTGGAACAGATGGACGATGATTTCCACGCGCCGGTTTTTGGCCTTTTGCTTGCTTACCGGATGATACTGGCTTCGGCCCGCGGCCGCCAGCCGTTTGGACGATATTCCCTGCCCGATCAGGTAACGGGTAACCGCTAGTGCCCGCTCCGACGATAATTGCCAGTTATCCTTCCACTTGCTTTTTTTGATCGGATCGGTATCGGTATGGCCGACAATGGATATTTCCTTGCCGGCGTATTTTTCCTGGATGACCTGGGCAATCCGGTTCAGGCGGGACCTGGCACTCGATTTCAAAGTAACCTTGCCGGAATCGAAAAACACATCCGTGGCCAGCGTTACGGTAATGGTGCCTTTGGCAGGATCCCAGCTTGTCTCTTCGCCGGCAAAACCGGGATTGAAGTTGCTTTTCTTCATGGCCTCCTGCAAGTCCATCTGGCTCTGCCCTAACTGGCCGGCCATCTGATCGCGCTGGGCATTGCACTGGTCCAGAGACTCCTGGGTACTGGCCAGCAGAGTCTCCAGGTTTGCTTTTTCGGACTCACAAGCCTCATACTGTTTCTTCCATTTCAGACAGCATCCAGCATTCACCAAAAGCATCGCCAGAATCATTATTCCTATTGCATTTTTCATCTGTCGCATACTTTGTCTGTCTCCGTTATCCAATATCCTATGAATGCCTGAGACATTCTGACACTGGTTCATTCGGCCATCCGCAGGACCATGGTCACACCAGGCAGCGACCAACGGGAGCGTCATATTGCATGTTAGCCTCGCGTCGTTCTGCCGTCCGCAGGACTAGTTGAACATGTGAACGACGATTTCCACCCGCCGGTTTTCGGCTTTCTTGCCGCCTACCGGGTGGTATTCACTTCGGCCTACGGCGGCCAATTGTTTGGCCGGTATCCCTTGTTCGTTACCGCCAGTGCCCGTTCCGAAGACAACTGCCAGTTATCCTGCCATTTGCTCTTTTTGATGGGGTCCGTATCGGTATGGCCGATTACCGAGATATCTTTGCTGCCATATTTTTCTTTGATTACATTGGAAATCCGCTTCAGACGCGTCTTGGAATCGGACTTGAGCGTCACCTTGCCGGAATCGAACAGCACATCGCTTTCCAGCGGCACGGTAATTGTGCCTTTGGCAGGATCCCAGGTGGCCTTTTCGCCGGTAAAGCCCGTATCGAATTTTTCCTTCTTCATGGCCTCCTGCAAATCTTTCTGGGTCTGGCCTAACTGGGAAGCCATCTGATCCCGCTCAGCATTACACTGTTGGAGGGACTCCTGGGCATTTTCGAACAAGGCCTCCAGATTTTCCTTTTCCGAGGCGCAGGCCTCATATTTCTTCTGCCAGTTTTGACAACCCGTACCCAGCAAAAGCATCGCCAGAACCGCCGCTACCGTCACACCTTTCATCCATCGCATACTTAGTCTCCTTACGTTATGCTGTTTTCCTGTTTCTTTTCCAATTCGTTTTTTATTTCCGTTACGACCCGCTTTTGTTCCTGTTCATCCCGTCGTAATTTACGCACATCCCGTATCACACCGGCAATCCGGCGTGATACCAGGTAGAATACTATCCCGCCGCCGGCGGTGAACAATAACAGCCAGTATAAGGGCAATTCCGGCGTCTGCCACCATAAAAACCGGATACTTACGGGCCTGGAATTACTTACCATAAATGCCAGTACTACCAAAACCAGCAGACACACCATTGCCAGACGGGCATACACCTTAATTTTTCTTGTATTCCATGCCATAGGCATTTTTCCCGGGTTATGGAATAACCGGCGGAATAAAAAACACTTCCAGATAATCCATGATTGGCTCAAATAAAATCATGACTGCCACGGTTGCCAGCGATAGCCATGGTCCATACGGTATTTCGCGCCTCCGGTGAATGACCAGCGACAGCAAGGCCCAGCCAAGCCCGAAAAAAGGCGCCACAAAAAAGGCTACAGTCGGGCTGACCCAGCCCAGCACCGACCCCACCGCCGCCATCAGGTGGACATCACCCAAGCCCATGGCCTCCTTCCCAAATGCCACAGAACCCAGGATCCGGGTCGCCCATACAACTCCGCCCCCTATCATAAAGCCAAACAGACTGCCAAGCAAGCCCGCACACCATTTTTGCTGAATAATTACCGAATTCCACCACTGGCCAACCGAGTTCTCTCCGGTCAGGATTTTTATAAATAACACCCCCAATACCACAGACGGCGTCAGAAACATCGCCTCCCGCAGCATTTCCCGCCGAATCGGAACCTTCATTTCCGGCATTTCGACCCCTTTTTGTTCGCATTCCTTCTCCAATGCCTCAACTTCCGCGAAACTCCGCTTGATCAGCCCTAGTTTCAATAAAATTAACCCCGACAGCAGCCCCAAACCACCGCCCAGAGCTGCCGCCGCCATTTTCGGACCGGCATAAGGGATTATCCGCCAATAGTTTTGCGTATGCTCCCCCAGACAATAGGGCCAGACTGCACTTAGGCCCAAACCGATTATAGCCGCCGTATAACTGACGGATAAGGGGATAATCCAATGCTCGGCATCAATCAGCGTGGCTGTCAGGAGGACGCAGATCAAAGCCATATGACCGGCGTAAATCAGCCAGCCCCAATGAGTAAAAGCAGGCATTGGTTCCCGCAGCCCCAGATAAAAGTATCCTTTATAGACCATAACAAACAGAATGGCTGTGAAAAGTTCTACCAGGGCGTAGCGAATGGAAAATTTTGCCCCGCAATTTCGGCACCGGCCCCGCAGATAAAACCACGCCAGAATCGGGATATTGTCATACCACCGGATCGGCGCCTGGCAACTGAAACAATGGCTTCCCGGCCGGACAATCGACAACCCTGCCGGGACCCGATACACCACTACATTCAGAAAACTGCCCACCGAAGCTCCCAGGCAGAATAAAAAAACCATCCAGCAGGTATCCGAAAATGCAAAATTCAATGTAACATCCTTGTCTTGAATTTGTCAAGGCATCCAGCCTAAGCTGTGCTCCATTTCATCGGGGTATTTACTATCCCAGCGAAAGGTGCAGATTCGAATCTCATCCTGACCGGCATTTACGCAAATGGTTCTGCCGATCGTTTCAGTATAATGCCCGCTGACGATCGGGGATTCGTGCAAATGGCCGTGCAGCGCCAGCACCGGCTGGGTCCGCTCTATAAACCTTCGGACGGCTCGCGATCCCACATGCCGACCGTCCAGCAAAAAATCCAGATTCCCCTGACTTACCGGGGCGTGAGCCACAAAAATAAATTTCTCGCAGGTGGGCGACTGGCTAAGCATTTTTTCCAGGCTCTCATTCTGCGAAAAATACTGCCGGCCGGTAACGGACTTGATTCGCTTTTCCTCAGAAGACCATACATAACCGCCGAATTCGCTGGGGGGATCATCCTCCAGATCACGCCGCTCATAATCCTTGATCCAGTAGGGCGCCGGGGGGCAATGGGACAAACCCAGAAAACCAAAATCATTCACCCTGTGCAGCCGGTCATGACAAAGCATGGTCAGCAGCGACTTTTCTTCCAGGGCGGCGAACTCCTCCACGCTGAAAGAAAAGTCGCTGCTGACCATGCTTTGTCATGACCGGCTGCACAGGGTGAATGATAAAGCATGGTCAGCAGC
>JAKJEP010000258.1 GCA_022705365.1 Planctomycetota bacterium
GCTGTGCAAGCAATGCGTCGATGACGGCTACACCTCCGTCATGATCGACGCCTCCCACAAGCCCTTCGATGAAAATGTGGCCCTGACCAAGCAGGTCGTCGAATATGCCCACAAACATAAGGTTGTGGTTGAGGCCGAAATTGGCCAGCTTGGCGGCATCGAGGAAGATGTTGTAGGCGTCAGTTCTGACGATGTAATGAAACACGTGACCGATCCTGTGGAAGCCGAAAAATTTGTCAAACTGACCGGCTGCGATTCCCTGGCCGTCGCCTGCGGCACCAGTCACGGCGCCTACAAATTTAAAACCGCGCCCAAGCTGGCTTTCGATGTTATCGAAAAGATCGGTAAGCTCCTCCCCGGCTTTCCCCTGGTTATGCATGGTTCCTCGAGCGTACCCCGGGAATTTGTTGACCTGATCAACAAATATGGCGGCAAGATGCCCAATACCATGGGGGTTCCGGAAGAAGCCCTGGCCAAAGCCTCCAAGATGGCCGTCTGCAAAATCAACATCGATACGGACCTGCGACTGGCCCTGACCGCCAAGATCCGCCAGGTTTTTGCCGAAAAACCCTCGGAGTTCGATCCCCGCAACTATCTGGGACCGGGCCGGCTGGCCATCAAGGATATGGTCAAGCACAAACTCCACGTGCTCGGCTGTGCCGGCAAAGCGGACCTCTGCCGCTGATTTTTGGTTTCCCCCTCAAAAAAGCAAGGCCTGTCTCACCAACAGGCCTTTTTTTTATATTTTGCGGTTGTTTTTCCTGCAAAAAGACACCCACCCTCCCTGCCATTCTTTTCGTTTCAGCTACCCCAAACCTAACGGCGATGGGGCCGGACACAAATAATAGACTAATATTGGCTCCGGCGATACATCACATAGAAGACAATCGTCCCAATCAGTCCCAGTCCGAACACCACGTGGTACCATGCAAAACCCGCTGCCAGCATCGTTTCCAAATTCATCATTAGGTCTCCTTCTTGAGTAAATCCTTCAATTAAGCACAAAATCATACTACCGGCCGGGTTTCCGGTTGTCAATACTCATAATTTTACCTGTGAAACTACCTTTGGTAGGTGCCAATCCATTCGGTCTGGGCCAGAATATGCCCTTCCATTGCCTTCAGAAGAGAAAGTTTATCCAGACCGGCTGACAAATCGAGTTCGGCATCGAGGGCGTACAACTTGAAGTGATAATGATGGACGCCATGGCCGCGGGGCGGGGCGGGGCCGCGATATCCCACCGTATTCCAGGAGTTCAAACCCTGCAGGGCCTGGACGGGCGCGGTCAGCCGGTGATCGGCGGGCATGGCCTCCGGCAGACTGGTTACGGCGGCGGGGATTTTATAGATAATCCAGTGAACCCATGGCTGGGGGGTCGGGGCGTCCGGATCGTCCATAATCAGGGCATATTCCTGTACCGCCGGGGGACTGCCGGTCCAGGACAATTCCGGGGATACATCCTTGCCGTCTTCCGTGTATTTTTGGGGGATGGGGGAGTTGGCGGCAAAGGCACTGCTTTGAATGGTAAAACGCACAGCATCCGCTCCTTTCTCCGGCTGGGGAATAGCAGGGGAAGGGGCTTTTTCCCCTTTGCAGCCGGGCAGTATCAAAAATAGTAGTCCGATTCCTGGAACCAGGAACCTCCATTTTGGATTTTCTTTTTTTATCATACCCTGTCACCTCGTTTCTGAATTGCCGTTATCTTTCGTGAATCTATACTGTATCCTGTAAAAAGTCAATATTTATTCTGCACATAAGTTACGATTGGATGGTATAGTTATGAACGATGTGTTTGCTCCCCCTTTGTTTCCCTGGATTTATCTTGACAAAATAGCCGCGAAAGAAGATCATAATGAATTGGAATTGAGAGAGTAAGGAGAAAAAGATATGAAGACTCGGGTCATGGCGGTGATTTTTCTGGTTCAGGTGTTTGGGGGTTCCGGATTGTGGGCAGTAACGCGGCCGGAAATTGATGTTCCCTGCGTGTCCGGTTCTTTTGCCATTGATGGATCAGCGGCGGAATGGACAGGTGTCAAGTCCAAGGGAGAAGGAATTTCCTTTTATAAAGGGGACGGCAAATCGGGTACCAGTACCAAACTGGGAACAACCTGTCTGGGAACCATCAGCAATGCGGCAGACTGCCGGATGGATCTATGGATGGCACATGATGGTACGTATTTATATATACTGGCCGAAGTGCTGGATGACAGCTACCAGCCGTTTGGTACAGCCAATACGAATCCTGCCTATCTCGAAGATACGCTCCATCTTTATGTAGATTCCACCAATGCAAAAAAAGCAAATATTAACGGATCTGAACCAATTTATTATCAGACGGGATACGAACAGTTTGGAATCAGTACCGATGGAAATATCTACGGAGAATCGACCGATTTCACCACCGGTACTGCCAAACATGCAGCACCCCAGGGGGCCAACCCGGATGGAACCTATTGGAAAGCCAAATGTACAGTACAACAACTGGGGGCGACAAGTTATAAATATACTTTTGAAGAGAGGATTACGTTGGCAGGCAGAACCGGTCGAAATATGAGTCCTTTGTTGCCTGGCACCAGTTATGGATTTAATGCCGAATTCTGTGATTCGGATGGTACGACAGCATTGCAAGGTTGGATCTTCTGGAGCAGCAATGGATTTACCGATTGTTACAACTCTGAGAATCTGTGGGGAACCATGAACCTGGCTGTAGTTCCGGAACCGCTGACCTGCCTGCTGCTGGCTGCGGGCGGGCTGTTTGCTATTCGGAAAAGAAAGTAAGCACATAGAGTCAAAAATTGAAGTTTGACGATTAAGGGGGATTCTGCTATGGTAGGGGGGAATCTGCGTTTTGTATATTTACCGTATTGGAAATGAGTTACTACAATAGGATCACGAAGGAGCCGAAATCCGGTGAGTGAACAAGTATATCAGCGCTGTTTGAATCCCGGCTGCGGGGCAACGTACGGAGTGGACGAGAGTTATTTTGCCTGCCCGGCCTGCGGGGATCTGCTGGATGTGGTTTATGACTGGGATCGGCTGGAAGTGCCTGATTCCCTGGGCTGGTTTGAGAAACGGTGGGCCAGCCGGCAGAACCGGCTGGATTTCTCCGGGGTCTGGCGGTTCCGGGAGCTGATTCCATTTTGCTCTGATTCGTACCGCATTTCGATTGGAGAAGGGCAAACCATTTTACAGCCTAATGATGGAGCGGCAAAATATGCCAACTGCCAGGCAGATCGGGTACTTCTGCAATATGAAGGGCTGAATCCCAGCGGCTCCTTTAAGGATAACGGGATGACGGCGGCGTTCAGCCATGCCAAACTGGTGCGAGCGGAACATGTGGCCTGTGCTTCCACCGGCAATACGTCGGCATCGGTAGCGTTGTATGCCCATGCCTGCGGGATGAAATGCTCGGTATTTATCGGTTCCGGCCGCATTGCGTACGGCAAGCTCAGCCAGGCGCTGGACTTCGGGGCCCAGACGATTCAGATTCAGGGCGACTTTGACGATTGCATGCGGCAGGTGCAGAATGTCTGCCGGGAGCTGAAGCTGTATCTGGTGAACTCGCTGAACCCATTCCGGTTGGAGGGGCAGAAGACTATCATGTACCGGGTGCTGGAGGGGCTGGGCTGGCAGGTACCGGACTGGATTATTGTACCGGGCGGGAATCTGGGCAACAGCAGTTCCTTCGGCAAAGCCTTTGCGGAGTTGAAGCAACTGGGACTGATCGACCGGATTCCGCGACTGGCGGTAATCAACGCTGCCGGCGCCAATACCCTGTATGATTTGTACGAGAAACAGGGTGTACGTTGGCAGGGCGGGCAATTGAATATGAAAGTGATCGACGACTATTACGCCCAACTGAACGCCACCGGCTACCGGCCGCATACGCTGGCGACGGCGATTGAGATTTCGCGGCCGGTAAATTTGAAGAAATGCCTGCGGGCTTTGGAGATTTGTAACGGGGTTGTGCGGGAAGTCTCGGACGAGGAGATCCTGGAAGCCAAGGCAGTGGTGGGCCGGTACGGGCTGGGCTGCGAGCCGGCCTCGGCGGCTTCGCTGGCGGGACTGAAAAAGCTGCGGGCCGAACAGGTGATCGGAGCGGATGAAAAGGTTGTCTGTATCCTGACTGGCCACCAATTGAAAGACCCGAACATTACTGTTACCTACCATATCGAAAATAAAGGGCAGTATTCAAACCGGCCTTTTGAGGTCGAAAACGACATTAGCAAGGTGATCGAGGCTTTGCAAACGGCTTCGGGATCCTGCTGTTCTGGGAGATAAAATGCAGGGAGTACGATTATGTTAACACTGGCAATTACCGGCGCGGCCGGGCGAATGGGGCAGCGGTTGATCGCATTGGCGGGCGAGAGCGGGATTTTTCAAGTGACAGCCGCCCTGGAATACGCCCAGCACCCCAAAATGGGACAAGACGCCGGTCTGACAGCCGGTATGGGAGAATTGGGTGTTCCTATCACCGCCCAGCCTCAGGTAAAACCGGATGTTATGATTGATTTTACCACTCCTGCTTCCACGATGAAGTGGACGGATTATTGTCGCGAGAATCAGGTGCCGCTGGTAGTCGGTACCACCGGACTAACGGAACCGGAAAAAGCCAAATTGCAAGCGGCTGGGGAAAAAACGGCGGTCCTGATCGGGGCCAATATGAGCCTGGGTGTTAATTTGCTTTTCAACCTGGCGGCGCAGGTGGCCAAAGCCCTGGACGATTCCTATGATATCGAGATTGTGGAATCGCATCACCGGTTTAAGAAGGATGCTCCCAGCGGCACGGCCCTGGAACTGGCCCGCCGGATTGTTGCGGCGAAAAACTGGCCCTGGCCTGCAGCCTTAACTCATGGCCGTGAAGGCCGGGAGGCCTTGCGCCAGCCGAAAACGGTCGGAATGCACGCCGTCCGGGCCGGCGATATCGTTGGTATTCACGATGTTATCTTCTCTACTCTCGGTGAAACCATCACCCTGCATCATACTGCCCATACCCGCGATACCTTTGTCCGTGGTGCTCTCCACGCTGCCCAGTGGCTGGCGGGGCAGAAACCGGGATTCTATGGTATGGCGGATGTACTGGGTCTTTAAGCCGCATTTCTCACGGGATTTTGACAAATATATTGATAACTCCATGGTTCAGAATGTCGTATGTGCCATTTTTCGGTTCACCGACTTCGACCGTCTGTTTTCAGCGCAAATTTTTGTACGCCTTCGAGGCCGCAGGGACTATCTTCCGCAGGCATATAAGTATATATGTTGAGGACAGATAGCGACGAGAACGAAGAAGGCGGGTAAAAAGACCG
>JAKJEP010000259.1:0-5000 GCA_022705365.1 Planctomycetota bacterium
GCGGCTACGGCCTCCTGGCCGATGGACAGGTGGGTGGCCCCGGAGAATTTATACCCTTCAAACGGAACCAGCTCCCCGTTACGCAGTTTGATAATCATCGTTTCAAAGGCCCGGTTGTACAGCATTTGCCGGTATAAAAATATGGCATCTTCCGCTGTAAAGCCGGCCTTCAGCTCATCCTGGAGGCTCTTGTTATACTGATAACAGGGAATTTCTCCAAAACGTAGCTTTTGGGGCGCGAAATTCGGGCCTATGACCAGACTTTTCATCGAGGTAAATTCATTCTTTTTTGCGTCAGTTGCCTGCATTTTTTATGCTCTCCAATACATTTTTATCACACTTTTATATACTTTTGTTCGTGTTTCTTCATCCATAAATTGTAAATAAACTGCTCAAAATGTCAATAATATTACAAGAAATTCTTGAAAATTAGCAAAATATAGCTTATTATTTACAACAGAATGAGGCAACGACAGCAAAAAATCGTCGATTACGTCCGCACCGTCGGGATTGTTTCGGTTTCGAAACTGGCGGAAATGTTTGGCGTTTCGCCCTTTACGATTCGCCGGGATATTGATTATCTCTCCCAGGGGCGCTTGCTGGCGAAGGTCAAGGGTGGTGCCCAGCGGATTGAGACGCCTAGCCAGTTCAGTGAGGCCCGGCTGGTGAACCGGATGCAGATCAACCTGGCCCAGAAGGAAAAAATCGCCCGCAAGGCCGTGGAATTTATCCATGCCGGGGATACGATTTTTCTGGACGGATCCAGTACCATTGCCTGTCTGGCCCGGACGATTGCCCAGGTATGCCGAAATATCACGGTGGTGACGAATTCGGTGCTGATTTCGCTGGAGTTATCGGAGGCCTCGGATATCCGGCTGATCGGGCTGGGGGGGATCTTCGACCGGGATACGTTTTCGTTTGTCGGGTTTGATGCGGATCTTCCGGCGGAGTCTTTTTATGTGGATAAAGCCTTTTTTTCCTGTGCCGGATTTGTACCGGATCAGGGGACCTATGAAAATGCCGCCTTTAACCGCAATATCAAGTTGCTGGTGGCCCAGCGAGCGGCCAAGGTGTTTCTGCTTATGGATTCGGGGAAATTTGGGAAACGGGCCTTAACCCGGGTTTTGGATACCAATATGATCCATTCCATCATAACGGATAAGATAGAAGATCCCAAAATAATGGAAGAAATCAAGGCCAGCAAGACCAATCTGGTCCTGGCAGACCGGACAGAAAACACCCTTGCGGACAAACCAACGTCCAAAACGCCACAGTGTAAAGACACGCATATCCACTGGCCCGCTATGGTGGCAACGAGCCAGTTATCCGATCAATCCTACACCGGATCGTTTTTTAGAACCGCGTAAAGTTCAGTCTTTCTTGGGGGGTCTGCCGACAGGCAGGGGATGCAGACGCCGTTTGAACTTCTTTTCCAGGGCCTTGATAAAAGGCATGGGACCCAAGGGGCGGCCGGTCTGGGTAAAGGTGCGGAGGATGCGAATCTCTTCGGCGGTCAGCTTTTTGGTCAGCAGGCCGGTGAGTTTCTTCTTTTCCGCTTTGGAGGGCCAGACTTTCAGGGCCAGAACACCGGAGGGGTCTTTCCCGGAAGTGTGAGCAGCGGCACTGGACCAGGCGTATTTGTCGGCTTTCCGGGCTTTCTTATCGAGCACCGGTAAAGTTTCGACATACTGTACCGCTTTCCAGAGATAATCTCCGCCCAGGGCGCAGGATTGGAAACGGTTCCGCCAGATACTTATGTTGCTGGTACGCTTACTGTTAAGATATTGCGTATAAGCAAAATGGGTGCGACCGATGGCCTTGGCCAGAGCGCCTTTGCGCCGGGGGATTGCCACGATATGAACATGGTTCTTCATGAGGCAATAGGCCAGGACATCGATCTTGTACTGAGCGGCCTTTTCTTTCAGGAATTCCAGATAAACCTGGTAATCCTTATCCTTGAGGAAAACGGCCCGGTCACCAATGGTCCGCTGATATACATGATGCGGCTCATTCACTACTTCTATTCTTGCTGTTCTAGGCATATCTGTATTATTACACCGAAATTTACAAATGCAACAAAAAAAATAAAATTTTTACGCCCCTATTTTGACGCCGGCGGCAAAAGCTCATCGTCCCCTGGTTATGGGGGTGACAGAGTGAGTTTTTGGGTCTCCATAACTATTTTGGACCGTTCCGTCAAAAAAACATTCATTTTTACGATTTTCGCGGATATAATGTCCTGAAGGTTGAAACCGAGTGTTGGTGCCGTGTTTTACAATACTACTTTATGAGGTGATTGGTATGGAAAAGAGTATACGAATCGGGATTGCACTGTGTGCCATTCTGTCATTTTCTACCTGCGTTATGGCATTGGATTGGACAGGGGTCACGATTTTCGGCTGTGATGAACAGGGGACCGTAGATGCCCGTTTCCGCTGCAATAGCGGGCCGGTCGATGCGGCGTGGGATGTGTTTCTGTATGAAGGCAAACCCATAGAGCAAAAGGATTTAGAGAAAGTTCACTGGCTCAATCACCCGCAGGATCATTCTATCCGTGTCCCGCTTAGCCCCGGGGTTCATGCCTTTACTTTTCACATCGAAAATCAGGATTTAATTCCTTCTGCAGGCATTAACTTATTTTTTGATGGGGACAGAGGGCGACCTGCCATCTCTGCCCGGGCCGCAGTGGCGGAAAATGGTCCGCCCAAATCGGAGTTTTTCGCTAATACATCCGGCAAAACCATGGGCTGGCCGATAACCGATGTGCCCGGCAGCGGTACGCTGGTGTATCAGGATCAGGGAGGGGGGATTCATGAGTGTATAACGGCAGCAGCCCAATGGAAGGTTACGTTGAAGGAATTCTGGATAGCACCTCCCACAGACGGCTTGAATCTGGATTTTGTTGCCCCCCATACCCCCGGGGCCAGCGGCAAACCGGACTGGGTGGGGCACTTGGTGCTGGAGGTGGAAGAGTCGTCCGGTCAGCCGTCCGATTTTTTCCTGTGGCTGCAAACGGCGGCGGGGATGACCATGGGGGGGCCGGATCATGTCGCTGTCTGGAAAGAAAAATATGATACGAAAAATGCGGCTGCCCCGTTTTCGTTTACATATGGCGGCAAGCCGTCGAAGGATTTTCTAAAGAATTGGCAATTAAAGACTTCTGAGGGGAAAAACGATCGGGGCCGCGCGGCGCGGATTCTTGTCTATACCGATCCGGAAACGGGCCTGCAGGTGCGGTGGCAGGGGGTGGAGTACCGGGATTATCAGACGGTGGAGTGGACGCTGTATTTTAAGAATACCGGAACCCAAGATACCCCGATACTGGAAAATATTCTGGCGCTGGATACCTCTTTTTCGCGGGATGCTGCCGGAGAATTTCAATTACACTATAACCGGGGCGATTTCTGTGTTATCAACAGTTATGAGCCGCTGGAGAAGACCTTACTGCCAAATGAGAAATTGCATCTGGCACCGGCTGGCGGTCGACCGACGGATACGGAGTTTCCCTATTTTAACATCAATGTCGAAAATGAGGGCCTGATTGCGGTTCTTGGCTGGCCGGGACAGTGGTCGGCCAATTTTATCCGCGACGACCAGAACACTCTCACGCTGCAGGCGGGGCAGGAATTGACGCATTTCAAGCTGCTGCCGGGTGAGGAAGTGCGTAGTCCCCTGGTGGTCTTGCAGTTCCGGAACCAGGGGGACTGGATGGACGGACAGAATAAATGGCGCCGCTGGATGAAGGCGTATAGTATGCCCAAACCGGGCGGGAAATTGCAGCCGCCCATGCTGCTGGCGTCCAGTTCCCGCGCGTATATTGAAATGCACGGGGCGAATACGGAAAATCAGATTATGTTTATCCAGCGTTATCTGGATGAGGATATGAAGCTGGATTACTGGTGGATGGATGCGGGTTGGTATGAATGCGGAGATCCGCCTAGCTGGCCGGTGGTGGGGACCTGGGAGGTGGATCGCAAGCGTTTTCCGCAGGGATTCAAGCCCATCAGCGATTTTGCGCACAAAAATGGTGTGAAAATTCTGGTGTGGTTCGAGCCATCGCGGGTACATGCCGGCACCTGGATAGCCGAAAAACACCCGGAATGGGTTTATGGGGGTGCCGGCGGGGGGCTGCTGCGGCTGGATAACCCGGAGGCGATGGACTGGCTGGTGAATCATATTGATAAACTGATTGAGGATAACGGGATCGATTTATACCGGGAAGATTTCAACATTGCGCCGCTGGGACACTGGCGGGGTAACGATACGCCGGACCGGCAGGGGATTACGGAAATCCGGTTTGTCACCAATTTTCTGGCGTATTGGGACGAGCTGATCCGGCGGCATCCGGGGCTGTTTATCGATACCTGTGCCTCGGGCGGTCGGCGGCTGGATGCCGAGACATTGCGCCGGGGTGCCCCGCTGTGGCGGAGCGACTATGCCTTTGAGCCGATCGGGCATCAAGGGCAGACCTATGGATTGTCGATGTGGCTGCCGTATCACGGCACGGGCACAGTGGCCCATGTGGCGGCGCCGTATTATGGCGCCGGGGTGACGCCGGTTCAGCCCTATGCGTTCTGGAGTAATTCCGGGATCAGCCTGACGATGGGATTCGATATGCGGATTAAAGAGCTGGATTACGATACCCTGCGGAAGCTGTTCAAGCAGTGGCGGTCCATCAGTGAGAATTATTACGGGGATTATTATCCGCTGACTCCTTACAGTTTGCAGCGGGATGCCTGGGTGGGCTGGCAGTTTGACCGGCCGGAAGAGGGCCAAGGCATGGTCAATGTATTCCGCCGGGATGATTGTGTGTTTTATGGCGCCCAGATGAAGCTCAGAGGATTGCATCCGGAGAGCCGCTACCGGGTGCAGAATCTGGATGGAGCGGAAACGGTGGAAGCCAGCGGGCGGGACTTGATGACGGGGGGCGTGAAGGTGGCGATTCCGGAAGCGCCGGGCGCGGCGATCCTTGCCTATGAGCGGATCGAGTAGTCCGGATT
>JAKJEP010000259.1:5010-5291 GCA_022705365.1 Planctomycetota bacterium
CCCAGAGCAGCAGATTGATAATGGTGGGAAGGTCCCGCAGCAGGGAGGCAGTGGGATCCTGCCCTTCGTTCAAATGGTAGATCAGGTAGATATAGCGGAACAGGCCGTAGATGACCAGGGGAACCGTCAGCAGCATGGCCCGGCTGCCGAATTCATCCAGGGTGCGGGTGTCCACGGTATAGAGGGCGTAACAGACAATGGTCGCCCCGGTGACCATGGCAATCACCTGGTCCAGAAAGGCGATGCTGTAATCTTTCAGCACTTTGCGGGAATGTGGTTGG
>JAKJEP010000025.1 GCA_022705365.1 Planctomycetota bacterium
CGATCCGCTGGCGCAGTTAAACGGGGGCATTTCCGGGAATGCGGGGCTGTTCAGCAGGGCGGCGGATTTGGCGATTTACTGCCGGATGCTTTTGCAAGGGGGGGAGTATGGGGGTGTCCGAATTCTCAGTCCGGAGGCGGTGCAGTTGCTGACGCGGCCCCAGCGGGAAAATCAGGCCTATGGTTTTGAGTTTCCGCGCGATTATTCGTGGCTCCAGGACGAAGAGGCTGGCAAACGCTGTTTCGGGCATACGGGTTATACCGGCACGGAGGTGATGTGCGATCCGATTCATGGGATTTATCTGATACTTTTGACGAACCGGGTTCATCCGCACGATGAGGGCAAGGTCCAGCCGCTGCGGGTGCGGGTGGCTGCCATCATAGCTGAGGCGTTAGCCAGCAAATTTCACAAGATTTAGGTTTTCAGCGGTCTCTTTGCCTGTTTTCTTCGTTCTCGTCGCTATCTGTCCTCAACATATAATACTTATATGCCTGCGGAAGATAGCTCCTGCGGCCTCGAAGTCAGACAAAAATTCGCGCTGAAAACAGACTCTCGAGGTGGGCGAAGCGAAAAAAGTACATCAGACATTCTGAACCAGGGAGATAAAATCCTATGCGTCAAAAACCCGTGAAATATGCGGGCTGGCGGAGAAATAGGGCGGGATCGTGAGATCCAGAGGGAGTGCGGGCCAGGTATCTTTTTTGTATGCACATCCGTTGAGGCGCGTTTTCCGGCAGAGTCCGGTGGTGTACAAATTCAGTTCGGTAGGCATTTTGCTAGGGGAGAATAGGGAATTTCCCTATTTCTCATCAGGCGGCATCTGATACCATAATATAAGAAGCAATATGAAAAAGCATGAGATACAACCAATGCCAACCATCCAGAATTCGCAGCATAATTATGAAATCTGTATGCAGGGAAACTGCTCGTCCTGCCCCAGTCGCCCCAGGGATTCCAAGGAAGGTCTCTTTTGCGCCCGCGGCCCCAGCCAAAGGCCGCTGGAAAAACGAGGCTGCAGTTGCCCTGACTGCCCCGTCTGGATCGAAAATGGTCTTACCGGAATGTATTATTGTATAAAACCGGTAAAAAGTTAAGCCGGTATTCCAAGTGATCCCCGATCAAGTCGCAGGAAAAATAGATTCTGATTCTGGATTTACTGAGTTATTCAGATTACCAGAAAAACTTTTATCAAATCAACGGTTTGGAAGGAATAGAAAATCGGGGAATTTATGAAATAGTTGTAAGAGCCGATTTCTGACCACGAATGCTTTTCGTGGAAAACCTAATTCTTTGCATAAAATACTGTTAAAATAATCCATTATGCGGCGAGTTCTGCTGGGATTAATTCCGTGCAGCAGTGGTGCGATTTATTTTTTCGGTTGGCCGTCGATACCGACCGGGGCCTGCTCGTACCGGTGATTCGGGATGTGGACAAAAAGAACATCCTCCAATTGGCACTGGAACTTAAGGCTCTGGCCCAAAAAGCCCGCGACCACAAAATCGCTCCTGATGAGATGGTTGGCGGCAACTTCACCCTCTCCAATCTGGGAGGGATCGGGGGCACCCATTTCACCCCGATTCTGAACTGGCCCCAGCTTGCGATTTTAGGAGCAGGCCGCGCCTCTCTCCAGCCGGTTTATATCGATAGTGCCCTCGAACGGCGTTTGCTACTGCCTCTTTCCCTTACCTATGATCACCGCATCATCGATGGGGCTGAGGGTATCCGCTTTCTCCGCCAAGTCATTGACTATCTGGAAAATCCCTTCCGTATCGCGCTGGAGGAAACAAATTCATAAATTTATTCACTACGTAGAAAGGAATCCATAACATGAAAAAGATGACGGAACAAAATCTGATTAACGCGTTTGGCGGTGAAAGTCAGGCAAATATGAGATACCGCCATTTTGCCCAGAAAGCCCGGGATGAGAACTATCCGAACGTCGCCCGTTTATTTGAGGCAATATCCCATGCCGAATTTGTTCACGCCGGCGACCACTATCGTGAACTGAAACATCTTACCAGCGGTTTTGTCGCCAACAGCATGGCAGCTTTCGGACCAGGTGATACCAACAAAAATCTACAGTTATCTATTTTGGGGGAAACCTTTGAAATCGAAGAAATGTACCCGGCGTACATCGAAGTCGCCAGATTTCAGAATGAAACGGGGGCTCAACGTAGTTTTCAGTGGTCCTTTGCTACCGAAAAACTGCATAAAAAATTATTTGAAAAAGCCCTTGCCGCCGTCCAGTCCGGACATGATGTCGAGTTAAAACCAATTCACATCTGCCAGGTCTGCGGTTACACTATCGAAGGGAATGCTCCCGATCTCTGCCCCTTGTGCAACGCCCGAAAAGACAAATTCGTCGCCTACGATTGAAATATTCGAGTCGTAAGCTTTCTCTGGTAAAACCATTCCAGTGTAGTCTTGCCGATGGATTAGTTACACAGATATAGCAAGGCGTACACTCAGGAACAAAACTACGTGATCTATGACCAAAACATCGATAGCACTAACGCGGGAAGCTTAGTGGAGGGGAAACGGTATGTTGTGTAAGTTACCAGTACGGCCCATCCGTTTGGAGTGATTGCGAAAGCGTCCTCTGGTGCGAATAACACGGTGCTGCTCTCCCAGAAATCGCTGGTTACGGGGACGTTTGTATCAGATCCTGGGGTAGGATGGTTCGAGGACGGAACTACCTTTACGGTAACTTTTACCCTGACCCATGCATTGAAGGAGGCGATGACCAATGTGGGATTAGGTCAGATACCAGGGTATCGTTGTGGAGTGCATGCCAGAACCATGCGAGGCAATATAACGATTGTCAGTGCCCTAGTATGTGGGGATGGCAGTTATGAATTCTTGGCGTGAGATTTGTCAAGTGATTGTTATCTGAACCTAGAAAACTTTGCGGTACTGGCTGTCCATTGGCTCGACTATATAAAACCGAATCCTCCCTGCACGTTCAATCCTTGGCCCTGAACTGTTCTTACCCAGGTAACTTATCAAGCAGAATCCAGGGGACAAGAGTCCTTGTACTCATTTTATTAGAACCTTTATGAAAAGCATTATATCACATCCGGTTTCAGACGATGGATCATGATATGAATCATCGCCCAGTAGATTACATTTTCGCTGCTGGCGGGGAGCATCTCGTAGTCTTTACTCAGTTGGTTGTGGTCCATTTGATCCACTCCGTGATTGTGCAAGTAATATACGTACCTGAGAATTAATTTGTGGAAGTTTTGTGGAAGTGAAGAAACAGGATTCTAGTTGACATGCCGATAAGGCAATAGTATATTCACATTGTTAAGTGCTTGTTATACTTATATTTGTGTTTAGTTAAGGATATCCCGAATGTAGGTAGAATCGCAGGGGCGGAGAATCACTGCCCTCTCCGCTCTTTTCGCCAATTATTAGTGAATAGAGCGTTGTAGGATTTTATGTAAGTTATTTCACTTGGACTTACAAAACATGATTCATCGTCGATAAGCACCAACAATATTAGGCAGTGAGAAAGCACTTCGAATTGTAAAGTAATTTACCCTCCCAAACCCCCTCGTCGAACCATATAGAAAAACCCATCCCCAGAATTGCCCTTCCCCATCACCCACCCCCACTGGAGGTAACCCAGCCGCATTGACCTGGTTTTTGGTGCAACCGAAAAATATAAATAGGGGTGGTCCCAAATTTTAACATGGCCTCGGCACTGAAGTCTCGTGTCCGAGGCCATATTTGCATCCAAAAGGCTGGGGTAATGATATAAAATGACCGAAAGTACCAAAATCGACTTCCGTTATGCCCATATCCCACAGGTACGGGACTTCACGGATTTGATAACCCTGCTTTTTCCCGACAACTGTAATCAGCGGTATGCTGCCGCGTGCATATTCTTTGAATTGAAATGGGCTAATTCCCTGGTGCCTAACATGGCTTGCCTTGAAACAAAGTATGTTTTGTCCCGTCGCACAGTACAGCGGGCCCGGGCCAAATTAGCACGGCTGGGAGTTATCGAACACATCAGTAACCTGAATGCCAGATATGGAGGTCAATCGGGTTGGAAGCTGTCTGGCCGGTTCGAGCAAGGATTTCGCCCACGGCTTGGGCCAAATTAAGGCCAGATAATAACAAGGTTAATGGGCGTTACTTATTTCCGAGGTGATGGCGGATGTCAATCGCCTGCTGGATGAATCAGTAGCCGCCGAGGAATATATCATTGATGAAGATGTGGCCAGTATGAAGATCGACCTTTCGCAGGTCGATTTTGAGGCACTGAAGGAAAAATTTGACAAAGGCCGCAAACACTCGCTGGCCGAACGATTGAAGGCCCTTCTTTCTGATAAGCTGGCAATGATGATCGAATTGAACCGCAGCCGAATGGATTATCTGGAACGATTTCAGCAGATGATTGCGGAATATAACGCCGGGGCCATGAATGTGGAGGAGTTTTTCCGGAGGTTGGTGGAATTTGCCCGGGAGTTAAAGGCAGAAGAGCAGCGGGCTATTTCCGAAAATCTATCCGAGGAAGAATTGGCGGTGTTTGATCTCCTCACCAAACCGGAAATGAAGCTGACCAAAAAAGAACAGTTGCAGGTGAAAAACGCCGCCCGCGATTTATTGGAAAAATTGAAAAACGAAAAAATCGTTTTGGACTGGCGTAAGCGGCAGCAGAGCCGGGCACAGGTGCGGCAGGCCATCGAGCAGATACTGGATGAAGAACTGCCGCCGGTTTATGACCGCAATGTATTCACCCGTAAATGCGACATGATTTATCAGCATATTTATGATAACTATACTGGTCCGAATCAATCCATTTATGTGGCTTGACAAAAGTGATCGGCGTCCATCTGCGGACAAGAAAAGAAATTACGAATTATGAATTACGCATTACACGAATGGTTATCAGTTACCAGTTATCCGTTAGAGGAGATTAGGATGCCTGTTGTAAGAATCCGTCCGATTATGATGGTGGTTTTATGTTATCTGTTATTCTTCAGTCCGGAGCTGTCGGGCCAGCCGCGGCCAGCCAAGAAAATCGTGGAATATGGCTGGGATGTGCCCTATCCGGATTTTGTCCGGGATCATATCCGGCAGATGGAGCAGCGGCCCTTCGAGGGAATTATCTTTCGGACTCGGGGGTTCGATCATGCCTTTGAGGTGCAGCCTTGGTCGAAGGAGAAACTGCAGGAGCAGTTGGATGTGCTCGGGCAGATTCAATGGGTCCGGTTTACGGATAACTTTCTGATCCTCTATGCCGCCAGCCAGTGGGGCATGGACTGGTTCAGCGACGAGCACTGGCGGATCATCGAGGAGAATCTGAAGCTGTTTTCGCTGGCGGTCCAGACGGGCCATTGTGTGGGGGTCTGTTTCGATCCGGAGCCGTACGGGACGGATCCGTGGGTTTATCCGGGGAGCTATTCGGACAAGTCGTTCGAGGAGGTCTGTGCAAAGGTGCGTCAGCGCGGGAAACAGTTTATCCGGGCCCTGCAGACGCATAGGCCGGAAATGAAGTGGTTGAGTTTCTTTCAGTTCGGCTTGTACGATTCGATTCTGGACGAGCCGGATGCGAAGGTCCGGCAGGAGAAGCTTCGGCAGACCACCTGGATGGTGCTGTTGCCTTCGTTCCTGCTGGGGGTATTGGAGGGAGCGGAGCCGAACACCATTCTGATTGACGGCAACGAGACGGCGTACTATTACGAAGACTCGGAACCGTATTATCGTGCCTATCATACCATCCATCAGCGGGCGCTGAGTATGGTGCCGGAGGATCTGCGGGCGAAATATCGTTGTCAGGTGCAGGCGGGGGCGGCGTTGTATATCGATCAGGTGACGGGGGTGCGGCCGGATGATGTGTTGAGTCATTATATGCCGGCCGAGGATCAGCTCCGGTTTTTCGAGCACAATGTGTATTATGCCTTGACGACAGCCGATGAATACGTCTGGTGTTACAGTGAGCGGATGAACTGGTGGCTGCCACCGGAAGAGGCGGGGGATCGCAAACTGCCCGAAGGAGTCGAGGCAGCCCTGCGTTCCGCACGGCAGAAATATAATGCGGGCCAGCCGCTGGGTTTTGATATCCAGCACATCGTCGAGACGGCACGGGAAAAGCAGAGAAATTCCGGCGATAAAAAGTAGAGCCAGACGGAAATCTCAAATCAACCATGCCGTATAGGATGATGAGGTTGGCTTTCTTCGTCGGCGTCAGAGTGTCTTTATATCGCCTCACAATTCCCCAGAGCTAATTGAACCGCCTTGAAGTCCTCGATGTCGTACTGGTCATTGATAGAAACATGGCAGGATTTTTTAGTTTCCTGGTCAATCGGGCGGTAGACCGAAGCCTTCGGCAGTCGGTTCCGAATGGATCTTGGATCAATTTGATCAGGAAGATGGTCGACCGTTTTGGAATATTTTCCTGAATCATAACTGCGCCTCCGCGCGCAACTTATGGAAAATTAACGAGTTATCAAAGAAAATATTTGCGCCCTCCGGGAAAATGCGCTATACTTTAGTTGGCCATCATTGGGCCAGAAAGTGAGAAGTGCTATGACACTCGGAATGAGAAAAGTTATCGTTTTGGGATTGGTCGCTGCGGTTTTTTTGACAGCCAATGTTTTATTTGTGGCCAACTGGCTGGCGGAAAAAGGGATAATTGATGTCGCCAAGCATATAAGGGCAGAATATTTGACCGGGACTGCAATCACCATTATTTTGGTACTCCTCATATTGTTGGTCAAACCTGGGAAAGAACTTGTCAGTACTTCGGGATTAGTCCGGCGGTGCCCGGTGTGCGACCAAGTGCTGATGGGAAAAGGGAAATATTGCTCGGAATGCGGCAGCAAGGTATAATTTGGTTAGCCGGTTATTGACCGGGGTGGCCGTCAGCATAAACATCTGCTTGCCTTCGCAGAGGTCGAACATCTCCCAGTAGCGGCTTTTTCTTTCCCCTTCCTCACCCCGCAGGCCGGTATTCCGAAAATGATGGGCTTCGTCGATCAGCACCACATCCGCCTGCTCCTGCATCTGCCGCAATTCAAAGGGAATGCCCCCGCCTTTGCGCATCAGATCGGTATGGTTGAAAATCCGAAAACTCATAAAGCCGCCCAGGACTTCCGGTATGTATTTTCGTATTTTCGACTCCCAGACCGGAACCCGCGCCGCCTTGGGGACAAACAGCACCACCCGCTTCTTATCCCGGATCACCAGTCGCTCGATCAGCATCAGACCGATAAAGGTCTTGCCCAGCCCGACTCCATCGCAGAGGAAGGCACCGCCGTATTTATTCGCCCGCCTCAGCAGGCCGTGATAGCCGTTCTTCTGATAGGTGGCCAGAATGGGATACATCCGGGAATGATTATGTTCCCAGTCGGCATCGTCCATTTCATAGTGTTCGATATACTCTTGCAGGCTTTTGGCATAGACTTCAAAAGGGCTGTAGGAATGGGTGTGGCGCTCGATGACCCGCAGTATGTCCGGGGTGACATCTTCGGCCTCCTGCCAGTGCTCTTCATACCATTCCTGGAGGACATTCACCGGCCCGCCGGTAATCTGGACGTTCAATTCCACATTTTCCGTAATACCCGGAAAGGTCAGGTTTGAGGAGCCGACCAGGGCCGAGGAGCCAACCACTTCCAGCCGGGCATGGGTGATATAGGCTTTAGCATGAAATTTATCTTTGCGATAGACCCGGCACTCGATCTTGCCGGAACGGATGGCGTCCACGATGGCCGGTACCCCGTTAAGAAAATCATTGGATTCTTTCTCCTTCTCCAGGCTGGTATCGAGTCTGGCCTTCAAGGTATCCAGAGCCTCAACAAAGGCATTCCTGGTCCGCTGGGAAACTTCATCCCCCATGAGGATGCGGATTTTGTCCACCTTTTGCCATTCATCCTTCAGGGCCAGAAGCGCCCCGATCTCGAAATACCCGGTGGCAATGTCAATCCCGCGGGAAAGCTGGCACCAGTCGTGAAGATAGCGAAGAACCTTCCAGTCCTGATCGCTGTTATCCACAATGAAAAGCTCGCTGCCGGTCTTGCTAACCCGTTTGGGCATAAGAATCTCCTGAAAATGAATCCATTTCCCAAAAAGACAGAAACTACCGCATAATACATTTACCCTTCAGCCGAATTCCCCGGCAATCTCCGCCGGAAAACTGGCCCTGATTTTCCACAAATCCCCCTGCCTGTCAACAGTTGATCTGATTTAAACTGATTTTACTGCTTTACCTATCTTACTAATCGGCTAAAAACCAGTGCGGATTGCTCATAACCTATTGTAAATAAGGAGTTTCCGGAGAATCTTGATATAAAAAGGCGATGTCCGGCGTCGGGCGGGCGCCTGAGCAGCCACGGGGGGATGGCTGGTCGTACACCGGACATCTGGTCGGGTTGAGGTAATTATATCATATTTTCCCGAACAGGCAAAATACGACCTGCATCGGGGTTCCAGAGCCGCAAGCCGGTCCGAATGCTATGGCCAATCCGTTGGTTGCGAATATGTGTCAATATTCAATTACAAACGATCTGGTACACCGCAAATTTGCAAAAACATGCCAATTTCCAAAGACTTACAGATAAATTTTTCCAGATATTCACCTGTTACACTTTGATTTGATTCTCTACAGACGGTTCCACCAATCTATCGGAGACATTTCCCTCATTTCCTGTTTGATTTCCTCCGGACTCATCTGTAGAAATTCGGGGTCGCGGTCGATTTCGAGTTTCTTCCGCTGCTCCGGTTTGGTTTCCATCCACTGACATATCCGGCTGTAAATCGGATTCCCCGCTACTTTGTCTTGCTCCATCAGATACGCCGCCAGCTTCTCCGGGTCGGTTGGTGCGTACAGGCCCACGTCGCCCCCCAGGTGTTCCTCCCGGAACAGCCGCATGTCCCCCGGTTCCAGAGTCCGCAACATCTTTGCTAGCCTGGTTTCCATCAGGCATTGCCATTGCATCCCGCTGTCCGGGTCTTTTTGGACCGGTATCAGTTCCAGACCGCACATCAGCGCCCCCGTCAATGTCTGATCCAGCGGTGGAATCCACAATCTTGTTTTGTGGTTCATTTTTCACTACCCTTCCAACTATATTGGTAATCCGATAATTTAGTGCAAAAAAACAAAATAAACATGACTTTAAAGTGTTTTGAAAGGTTCAACATTTATCTCCTGAATAACTATTCGGATTCTTTCGGTTAAAAACACTCATACGTCTGTTTTTGTCTTTGCCAAGAAACTTGATCGTTTTCATCAGTCTCGAGGCTGTGATAGCGTGCTGTCATGTTCCCATCAGCCACTCGGCGGCAAAGAGCGCAAAGTCTTCCATATCCACTTTACAGTCGCCGGATAAATCCGCCTTGAGGGGACAGTGGCTGTATAGCGTAAGGTTGTCCCAGTAGATGTCATCGCTGGATTTGTCCGTGTCCCAATGCAAGGCATGGATACACGCCTGAATATGATCAATTAGTTGTCCGCGTTTCCATTCCTGAGCATCCCAATCAAACGAACGCGGCAAGGCGTAATCGCCGAGTAACTCTGTATCCCCATTGACCGTCAGTGACACATAGCAATCCGCCCGCTGGTCGATCACGAGTTTAACATGATGCCAGGTCTCCCAGGCCAGTCCCTGCCCGACTGTAAGCGCTACGGGAACGTTGTTGTCAACGCCGTTGAAATAAGCAATGCCGACATTGACATTGCGAACGTTTTTGGCCGTTCCATTACCGCTGAAAAGGCCAAACTCCATGATACAATAGCCGGGGTGCGGCCCGCCAAAGACACCTAATGTTGTGTAATATTCGTTTACCGCCTCCTGGTCGCTGGTGACGGCGTAAAAATCCGCCTCCAGCGTTACCACCGGTGATCGGGACAAGTCCGGCGGTGCGATTTCCCGTTTGACAATAGTTTGTTCGAAGGGATCGTCATCAATGCTGACGTGTAACCGAAGCGCACGGCCGCATTTGACGACGATTTCATCCTGAATTTCGTCAAAGTCAGGTCTTACGCCGTAAAACCACCAGTCCTGAGTCTCGCTGCCGGGATGGTGCTGCGTTGGCCCCAACGCCAGATCGTCAAAGTTGGTCGCATAATAAACGGCATTCTCTGCGCTGGTGAAACAGCAATGAAACACTACCACACTGATTACAATAACATATCGCTTCATAACACACCTCCATAAGAATAAGAAATAAAGGAAACGTTCTACTTTTTCACCTTTTGGCGAGGTCGGCTGCGAGGGTTGATGACGCTGCTCATGCCCAAGCGGGCGGCTATACGCTTGTCCCTGGCCGGTTCGCCCAACGGCACACCGCGTCGGAGTAAATTTAAGCCGATATTTCCCATATGAATTTCAAAACTAATATATTTTCCAAACATACGCCTGAATTTGTGTCTCGAAAATTTCATTTTACCGGAATCAATGACAAAAACAACACCATTCTTTGGGTTCCAAACGAATTTTCATCTAAAAATTACCTATTCTGCCTACTCCTAACTACTTACGAACGTATTATCTCCGTCCCCCTTGCTAGAGTAACTGTTTATCACTAATGATGTTCGATACCTAGTACGACAACGCTATAAGAATTCGATTCTTTTTGCCGTTTTCCCCGCACCATTGCCGCTGCACCCCGGGTGTATAGGTTCCCTGCTTGCCATGGGCGGAGGCGTCCAAGATCCCGATCGAACGTTTCCCGTGCTGCCGGTTCACCACTTCCCGCACCAGAGTTTGATCCGCCCGCTCATGATCCCAACTACGTCGGCTTGCTATGAATGAAATAGGGCCGATCTTCAGCCGCTGCTTATCGGCTAGGATTACTTCTTTTTCGCCAGCCTTTCTTCCAGGGCCTCCAGCCGGGCCAGGATGTCGATTTCCACTGCTGGGCCTAATGTCCGGTCAAGCAGCAGCTTGATGGCGGCCAAATCGCCGGTTTTGGCTTTCTCGACCAGCTTCTCGACAATCGCGGCCACATCTTTGGCGTTAACCGCTTTGAACAAAGCCGCGCGGATTTTGGCGGCCCGGCCCGCCAGCGGATTGCCTTGGCCCAGTTTATTACCCGGTGTGAAACGCCCGGTATTGTCCCGACCGCCGTTAGGTCCGTGAGTTGACGGAGATTCATATTGGGGTGTCATCGGTTGTCCTCCAGATTTGGTACTGACTCTGTTTCTTCGAGCGGGTCTTTGACCTTATCGAGCATAGCATCTAGTAAAGGCCTATGCACCTTGAGCCATTCCCTCCCTTCGTGCCGATTTTCCTGACTATCTTGACTACTCCATACTTGCCCATCTCCGATGCCCAAATTGCCCTCTACTTGCCGTTTTACGGCATTCTTGAGGCTCTGA
Organism: Planctomycetota bacterium; assembly: GCA_022705365.1. Lineage (GTDB taxonomy): Bacteria > Planctomycetota > Phycisphaerae > Sedimentisphaerales > SM23-30 > JAKJEP01. The sequence goes on from JAKJEP010000025.1 coordinate 11,331, forward strand.
TGGGCATTCACAAGGGCGACTAATGTAGTGAATTCTGTTTGGCTTAGATTGCCGATTGTTCGGCATAATGATGCCCACTGACTTGAGTCAATTTCAGGATTTAAATTTGACCATACTGAATACTCATTAGTGCTTAACTCATTGTAATTTAAGGATTTAGAATACATAGAATGCTCCTTTAAAACTAGAGAAATAACATAAGTAGTTAGTTAAAAAGGACTTAGGTTTGACATGAAATGCCAGAGGTCGGTTCCATCCTGAACGATAGAGTATATAGTAATAGTCGGATAGGGGGTAGTCAAGAGGGGAGAAAAAATGCAAGAAAGATAAACTGATTTTTAAATCCAAGGGCATTCTGAAAGTCGTTTATGGTAAAATGGGTAAAATAGAAAGTGGTAGCCTTTATACTGCCATATATTCTTGATAGATAATATCTGCCGCAGGTTTCATCAGTTGGCTGAATACTTCAACATATTTAATTCGTTCGTCTCGAATTTGGTGCCCTAGAAATACCTCCACTAGATCGGGATTTATCTTGCCGAACAACGCACTTGCCGCAGTATCTCGAAAATTAGAGAAATATTTATCAACTCCTACTTTCTGCTTTATTTTATTAAACCACCTACAAATTGCCTTACTGCTCCAGGCAGATCCTGTAAAACCTATAAATATACTATCACTCTTGTTTTTAGGGGAATCATTTATTAACTGATTAATAGCATCTATAGTTTCCTGCCATAATACATTTATCCTTTTTACTCCTGTTTTTTCTCTTGGAAAATAAATATAAGTATATTCCTGAGTGCTCCTAATCATTGATTTTTTAATATCTTCTATGTCCTTCCCATAATACCCACAATTCAGAGCAAGTAACAGTGCTGCCCTACCCCTAATATCATCTTTAACCACATCTAATAATTTATGAAATTCTTCCTTGGTAAATATCTGAGGCAAACCCCCTTTAGTATTCCCTGCCGTTACTATACTAAAGTAGTCTATAACTTTCCTAATTTCTGCTTTGTGGGTAGTGCCATATTTGAGATAGTGATTTAATATCGTCTTTGGCCTGCTAACCATACCATATTGCCAACTGTTAGAATATTTTTTTTGTTTTTTGGTGTTTTCAATTACCTTTTTAAACCTTAAAGCATCTTCCTGAGATATTTCCTGAAGGATGTTTTTTTGAATTATTCTACAAAAATTATTCCAAGCATATATGATTTTATATACTTCTTTTTTGGTGGGGTTTCTTTCCTGTAGGTAGAATTCGAGTATTTTTTTCAGGAGTAAATCCCCTTTTGGTTTTTCTATATTGTGTAGGTTAGCAAGTTCAGAAATTCCTGTTATTTGAGATACCCTATGAGGATTATTTGCCATTAAAGCAGTAAACCGCTTGCATACCCATTCATCTGTAATAACTGTCTCTTTTATCCTCATTTGTTCGAGTAATTGGGGTATTACCTGAGCAATATCATCAGGTTGCATATAGGGTTGCAATATATCTACCAGGTTGTCTAGGTTAGACCCTATTACCCCTTTTAATGACAATATATCATCCTCTGTAGATAGGGTAGTTTCTTCCTTTTTCTGTTTGCTTTCCCATTGCCGGAATCTGATTATTGCTTGTTCATAATCTCTGCCAAAATTTACCCTGTGCATCCCCTCTGTCTTAAAATGGGTATTATAGTATTCCCCTGTGGATTTATGGTATGAAAGCCCAATAATAGGCTTACCACTTAAATCTTGCACATACTGAGCTGGCCTACCTTTTTTCCTATTGACCACTGTTTAATCCTCCCGATAATAGTGGGTATGGTAATAAGCATGTTCTATTGTTGTTTTTATCTTACATTTAATCCTTTTAAAATATTGCCATAAGTTAGGATTATTAATATATTTATATTATAATCTAAATTTTATTAAATGCAAGAATAAATGTAAAAAAATGTGTTTATATAGGCGAAAATAAGGCTGGATTGTGATTCGACTCCCCCCGCCTCCATTTTTTTTGCTAAAATGGATATAGATTTCTATGTAGTATCCATTGATGATTTCTTATGTTGCTCTATAATGTACCATTTGGTATAGATGTGGGTATATTTTTGTCCAAATTCTGGAGAGGAATTGTAAAAATTGACGGAGCCGCCAAAAGTCGATATTGTCATCCAAAAACAGCTTTGGCTCTCCAACAACAAGGGGTCAAAGAGCTTTTGACGCTGGCGTCAAATTTGTCAGCCAATCATAGAATCCTTTCGATCCAACAGGAGACACAAAATGCCGTACAGCAGCCGTATTAAAAAATTCGCGTTCCCCCTGGCCTGTTCCCTCGCCGCCTGGATATTCCTCGTTCCGGCCTGTCTTTTCGCTGCGGAAGCGGACGATCTGGCAAAACAGCTTGCCAAAAAATTTTCCGATATCCAGCGGCAAATCGCCACCGAACCGGCCAAAGCCGAAAAAACCTGGCTCGAAACCCGCGATCTGCTGGAGAAACTCAAAACGGCCGCCCCCTCCCACGACAAACTGCCCGCCTTCCAGAAAAGCCTGGACGACCTGGCCGGTAAGCTGGAAAAACGCCTCGGCCGCTCGATCGGCGGAACCGCTGCCAAACCGGAAAAGGAGCCGGCCCCTCAGCCAAATACCGCCCCCCCTTCCGACCTGCCTTCTTCGGTTACTACCCGGCTGGACAAAATGAACACCGCCCTGAACGCGGTCGAGACATCTCTGGCCAAAAATCAGCTTCAAACCGCCAAACGCCGATTGACGGAGGCAACGAAACTGATGGACGAAATTCAGCAGCGCTACAGCAAAAATATCCCCGCCGATAACGCCACCATGAAAACCGCCGTCGAACGCCTCAAAACCGTCTCTGCCGCCTACAATCAGGCGGAAGCGGAGGAAGCTGCCGCGGCCGCCGCCCGCGCGGAGATCGAAGCAAAACAGAAAGCCCAGTCGCAGGAATGGATTGCCAAACTGTCTCCCTTTTTTGACTATAAAAGCGACCAGTACCTGCTCATGGGAGCCTCCTTCAACTCCGCCACGGAAGAAGAGCAGCAAAAGTGCCGCCAGGCATATGCCCAGGCTAACGACCTGATGGCCGAGTACAACAAAACGGAGTTCCCGCATGGTAAAACCCAGGAACTCATCTACCTCGAACAGCGGCTAACCGGCTACCTGATTATTTACAACGAAGGGGAAACCCGCGCCCAGCAGGATCAGGCCTGTGCTCCCTGGGTACAGTCTCTCCGCCAGTTCGTCGAGGTCGGCGCCGGCAGCCCCAAATATCTGATTGCCAGTGCTACCCTGGGCGAAGACGAAATCAACCGGCGGGCAGCTCTCCTGGAGGAGGCCCAGGCTCTCTGGGCGGATTATCAGAAGGCCGAATTCCCCCTCGGTAAAAGCCAGGAACTGCTGGACCTGGAGGCCGGGATGCAGCAGCGGCTGGCCGAAATGCCCGAAGCCCTGCGACTGAGCCGTTCCCTGGTCGCCGGCGACCTCCAAAAAGAACTCGACCGCATCCAGCAGTACCTGGACCAGGATACCGGCTGGCAGAACGACACGGCCAAAATGCCCAATCTCGTCATGGAACGTGACCTCCAGCCGCTGCGCGAGGCTCTCCAGAAGTACGCCGGCACCGTAAAACCCGACGATGCCAAACTGGCCGCCCTCACCGAAAAATTAGCCAAGATCGAAAAAACCGATCTGGCCAACCGCACCGTCCGTGCCCAGCGGACCTATATGGCCCCCGACAACTACGACCAGGACGATGCGGATACCCTCCGCGAAAAAGCCCAAAAGATCGTCAAAGAAAAAATCCCCGCCGCGAAGATTCTCCGCACCACCCTCCCTGCCGAAGACTGGCAGCAGGAAAATGTCATCGAGTGGACCGACAGCACCCATTCCGCCCTGCGGAACCGCATCACCCGCTTTATGACGGCTCAACTCGCCGCCCAGGCGGACGATGGCAAGGTGTATCTCCACGCCGTCCATCTGGCTTCCGACCGCCAGTCCGATGGCGCCTGGGGACCCCTCTACGGCCACATCATGTGGTCTGACTGGATGGCCGAAGAGAATGTGGAGGCCGAGTCACCTCTTCCCTGATGGGAAACATTCAAAAAGCATGATAACAATCTGGTTTATGGAAAGGAAAAACCATGGCAGAAAATAACGAAAATCTCTCCGCCGCTCCATCCACCCCTCCGGCAGCGCTGCCGCCCGCCGCCGGCCCCATGACCGAAAAAAATGCCTTTACCTGGGGCATGTTCTGTCATCTGGCAGCCCTGGCCGGCTTTATCGGCATTCCTTTTGGCAATATCATCGGTCCCCTGGTAGTCTGGCTCATCAAAAAAGACGAGCACCCCTTCATCGAGCAGCAGGGCAGGGCGGCCTTGAACTTTCAGATTTCCATGGCTATCTATGGCATTGTGGCCGCTCTGTTAATATTCATAGTTATCGGTTTTCTCCTGCTCATCGCCCTGGGGATCTTCGATTTGATTTTCGTGATTATGGCATCTATCAAGGCCAGCAAAGGGGAAACCCAGAAATACCCCCTCTCGATTACCTTCATTAAATAACGGCCCGGTTGTCAGCTTACTTCATCAAGAACATGCTCCGCCACGAAAACGGGGACGCGGTCATTCCCTGCCACCAGGGCAATGGCGTCGCTGGGCCGGCTGTCCACCTCAATCAGACCCCCCTGCCGGTCCCGGATCACCAGCCGGGCATAAAAGGTATGGTCCCGCAGATCGTTAATCACAATCCGCTCCAGTTGCCCCCCCATGTCTTCAATCACATTATGCACCAGATCATGGGTTAGAGGCCGGGGCGGAATAAAACCCTTCAGCCGCTGGTGAATCGCATAGGCTTCCGCCATCCCGATCACGATGGCAAAGGACCGCGGGCCTTGCTTTTCCTTCAGCACAATAATCTGCTGATCGGTGTTTTCCTGGATCACGATCCGCGAAAGTTCCATTTCAATATCCATGATGAAACCTTTCTTATTTTCGAATGGGCGGCAGCGCCTGTCCGCAAGACAGGCGATGGCGAATTCCATCGTTCCTGCGAATTTACAATCGTGCCACAGCCATGTTAGCTGTGCGTGTCTCGCCATTCGAGCAGCGCCCAGCGGAAGCGTCAAATGGCACTCTGGCCTCGCGTCGATCTGCCGTCCGCCAGGACATTTAGATTACTCTGAATCATATCCAACTGCTCCTGCAATTGCTGGAGGCGGTCCCGTTCCCGCTGCACCACCTCCGGATTGGCTCGCGTGATAAAATTCTCGTTTTTCAATTTGCCGGCCACCGACTGGATGTTCCGGGAAACCTCTTCTTTTTGCTTCAACAGGCGCTCCCGTTCGGCCTGCTCATCAATCACATCATGGACATAAATTTCCATATCCGCTCCCACCGCCACCGCCGCGTTGGCGGGTTTCTCACAATCCGGCCCGGCGGCAAACCGTTCCAGGTTCGCCAGATTGCGGATCATGGCTTCCCGGCTCAACAGGAGATTTGCCTGCTGGGGATGGGTTTTTACCGAAACGGCTAACGGCTGGCGCGGGGCAATCTTATAGCGGGTACGGATGTCGCGAATGGCCCGGATCGTATTCTGCACCAGGGACATCTGCTCTTCGGCCGCCCGGTTCACCAGCGCTTCCGGCAGCACCGGCCAGGCGGCGGAAATCAGATGCTCCGAATCCCCCAGACGGCCAACCCCCTCCAGATCGCGGTTCGGGCAGGTCTGCCGCAGCGTCTGATAAATCCCCTCCGAAATAAAGGGCATAAACGGGTGGAACAGCCGCAGGGCCGCATCCAGCACAAAGGCCAGCACCTGCTGGG